>JAQGMT010000065.1 GCA_028292185.1 Ramlibacter sp.
ACAAGGTGTAGCTGAGAAGCTGCGGCAGCACTTGCGGCAGGCTCGCGTAAAGAAAGATGCGGCCCTCGCCGACCCCACGCACCCGCAAGGCGAAGCCAGGACCTTCGGGCGCATTCTCGATGGCTTCAGCGAACAAGCGACCGAGTACGCCGGTGGTGTGAATCGCCAAGGCCAGCGTGCCGGCGAAAGGGCCAAGGCCGGCGGCGATCAGCAACAGTGCCGCCCACATCAGCTCGGGCACGCTGCGCAAGGCGTTCAGCAGCAACCGGCTGGGGCCGCGCCACAACGCTCGATCCTGCGCATGCGTCTTTGCAGCGGGCAGTGCGAGCAGCAAGCCGAACACCGCCGCGAGCAAGGTGCCCACCATTGACATCGCCAGCGTCTCCAGCGTTGCCGGCAAGAGCTTGGCGAGAAAGCGGGATTCGATATTCGGAACCAGCAGCTCGCCCAGGAAATGGCCCATGCGATCGAGTGAGGCTTGCGAAAAGAACTGCGCCCAGCGAAGCTCCAGCGACCAGAAACTCGCCACCACCAATACCAGCACCAGCAGCACCGACCAACAGGCCGCGCAACGCGCCTGGAACAGCGGCGGCGGCAGCCGATAAACCTCGTTGGCGGCGGTCTTCAGAGCCGGGCGATCGAATTTCATCCCAGAGCCTTGCGCAGTGCCGCGCTCAAGCGGTCCGTGGCAGCGACCAGGGCCACGAACACCAGCAAAATCGTGCTGACCTCGGCGCCATTGAACATCTTCAGTGACGAGTCCATCAGCTGCCCCAAGCCGCCCGCCCCGACGAAACCCAGCACGGCCGACGAACGGATCGCACATTCCCAGCGATACACCGTGTAGCTGGTGAGCTCCGCTGCGTTCTGCGGCAGCAGGCCGTAGAAAAATGCCTGCAGCCGGCCGGCGCCATTGCGCATCAGGCTGACCGTGGCGTGGGCGTCGCCGCTTTCCAGGATTTCGGCGTACACCTTGCCGAGCATGCCGGCATAGGTGAGCGCGATGGCCAGCACACCCGCGGTGACGCCGAGGCCGACGACGCGGACGAACACCAGCGCCCAGATCAACTCCGGCACGCTGCGCAGGACGACCAGCAAACCACGTATTGCATACCGCAAGCTCGCCGGCCCCACAGCCATGCGGCCCGCCATGCCGGAGAGCGACAGCACTCGCACCGACAGGATTGCGAGCGGCGCCGCCAGCACCAGGGCCAAGGCCATGCCGGCCGTGGCGATGGCGACGGTGCGCCAGGTTTCCTGCGCCACCATCAGCAGGAACGGCGCGTCCACGCGCGGCGGAAAGAAGTCGGCAAGAAATCGCAGCGCCGGCGTCAGGCTGTCAGGCTCCAGCAACAACCAGGGCTTGAACTCGGACAGCACCAGCAGCGGCCACAGCAATACCGCACCGGCCAGCAACCAGACCACGCGGCCCCACCACGCTGGATCGCGTTGCTCGGGAGCGCCGGAAAGCATCGTTGCCGACATCGCGCGATCGCCTAGCGGCACTGCATGACGACCGGCGTCGGCTTCGCCGCCGGCGGTTCATCGAAAGCGCCGAGGCCTTGAAGTTCCTCGAGCTTTTGCGCATACAGCGCCTCGAGCCGCGCGGGAGTCACCTCGGCCGACGGCAGATCGAACATCAGCGCGCCGTCGCGCAAACCGATGATCCGCGGGAAGCTGCGCAGGGCCATGGGCACGTCGTGCAGCGTCGTGAGCAGCGTGGCGCCGCTGCCGCGCGCGCCCTCGACCAGCGACGTCACTGCCTGCGCCGCACGCGAAGGGTCGAGCGCCGACAGCGGCTCGTCCACCAGCAGCAGATGCGGCTGCGCGATGAGCGCCCGGGCCAGCCCGACACGTTGCCGCTCTCCGCCCGAGAGGCGATCGACGCGCGCGAACAGCTTGTCGGCGATGTCGAAACGCGCCAGCGCCGCGTCCGCCTGCGCAATCCCGGTCGGGTAGAAGAGGCTTCTCAGGCTCTGCCCCAAACCGATGCGAGGCAAGCGGCCCGCCAGCACCGCGGTGACCACGCGCTGGCGCGGCGGCAGCGGCGGCACCTGGGGCGCGAGGAACAACTCGCCGCGCAGGCGCTGCAGTTCGCGCCGCGCAAGCCGCCAGGGATCGCGTCCGTCGATCTCGATGCTGCCGCTCGAGGGCTGCAGCGCACACGCCAGCAGATGCAGCAGCGTCGTCTTGCCCGCGCCGGACGGCCCGATGATCGCGATGTGTTCGCCGCTCGCCACGGCAAGATCGACTGCATCGAGCGCGGGCGCGGTGCCGGCACGGGCGGCGGGATGGCGCGCACTGACGCGATTCAGTCTCAACTTCATACGAAAGAACTTCGGCCGTTTACTTCAACAGCCCCGCGTTGCGGGCCGCGCTTTCGATGCCCTTGTAGTTCTCGGCCCGGGTCGGGATGAAGCGCGTCGCGCGCTGCAGCTCGAGGATCTCGCGTCCTTGCGGCGTCGCGGTGCTCAAGTCGGTGAACGCCTGGGTCAGCTTCGCGCGTTCGGCGGCGGGCATGTCGGCATGCACGGTCCAGTTGTAGTCGTAGTAGACCGGCGTCGTATAGAACACGCGAACCTTGCCGAGATCGACCTTCTTGTCGGCGACCAGCTTTTCCCACACGGAGATGTTCAGTGCGCCGGCATCCACCTTGCCTGAGGCGACCGCGGCGACCGTGGCGTCGTGCGTGCCCGAGTACGCGACGCGCTTCAGGTCGCGGTCGGGATCCACGCCTGCGGCGAGCAAGTAGCTGCGCGGCATCAGGTGGCCGGAGGTGCTGGATTGCGAACCGAAGCTCAAGGTGTGGCCCTTCAGGTCCGGCAGTGCCTTGATTGAACTATTGGTGGTGATGAAGACCGAACGGAACTTGGTGTCCTCTTCACGTTGCACCAGCGGTATCACCTTGCCGCCGGAACGCTGCTGCGCCTGCACGAAAGTGAAACCACCGAACCAGGCCAGGTCGATCTGCTTGTTGGCCACTGCCTCCACGGCGGCGGCGTAATCCGTCACCGGCGTGAACTCCACTTTCCTGCCCAGCTTCTGCTCGAGGTACTTCATCAGCGGCGCGGCCTTGCGCGCCAGTTCCGTGGGTGATTCATCCGGGATCGCGGTGACACGGAACACCTGCTGGGCCTGGGCGATGCCGCTCAGCGCGATCATGCAAAACGCGATCAACAAGCGCACTGCATTGGGAAAGGATAGTGATCTCATAAGCTCCTCGTCATTGGAGCGCTGATTAAAACCCAACTCGCGCCGGGGTTCAGGCACAGCTGCGAAAGCCCGCGAAAACGTCCTTGCGATGCGGCTCGAAGAAGTTGCGATAGCGCGGGTGCGCCAGGGATGGCGAGGTCGCATCAGAGGCTCCGCGCAAGACGCGGCGGCTGCCGAACCAGGGCGCGGA
>JAQGMT010000083.1 GCA_028292185.1 Ramlibacter sp.
GGCGCGCAGCCGGGCGGCACCACTGCGGGCCTGGGCTGGTTCAAGGGCTTGGCCGCCTGATCCACCTTACCGCGGCAGGCCACGGCCCGCCGTCGTGGGACTCATGCCGGGACGCGCCAACAGGCGCACCACCACGGCCAGTCCCGCAGCAAGGTACGCCAGGCTGCCGGGCACCCACATCACCAGCCCGCCGAGCTGCTGATCTTCCGCCGGGTCGAGTCCGAGCGCACCGGTGCTCGCCGCGAGACACAGCACTGCTCTGCGCGCGTGGCCGTCATCCCGGAGGGACAAGCGCCGTGGGGCGTTGCCATTCGCTGACGGCCTTCTGCTACTGCAGTGTGACGATTTCGCTGCCGTCCAGCAGCTGCTCCACGTTGGCTGCGGAAATGCCCACCTCGGCGACCGCCTGGCGCAGTTGTTCTTCGCTGCAGCCAAAGCGTTTTCGCCACCAACTCACTTCACGCGGATCATCCATGTCGATCAGTCCGCGGTCGGCGGGAACGGTTTCGAAAACATAAGCCATGGCCTTGCTCTCCCATAATTTGTTCACCTGGCTATTGAACCGCTGCGTGAACGCGCGGCGTGACCGCCAGGGGCCAAACTAGCTGTAGCCGGAAACGAAACAGGCTGTAATCCGGCTCCTACCGGTCGCTATGAAAGTAATAGCGCGGGGTGCAAGCCGCGGCGACGCCTCAGGAAAGCAGCTGGATGAGCGCCTGCGCGGCGGCGGGTGCACGCTCCTTGGCCCCATTGATGAAGAAGATGAAGGCTTCGCGCGTCGGTGCCTGCGCGGTCCAGCTGCGCGCAGCTTGCGCCCACTGTGCCAGCGCCTCGGGCGGATAGCCGGTCGCACGCTCGGCTTCGCTGCGCATCAGGCGGATATAGGCCAAATCGTTGCGCGCATCGACGATAGCGGGGAACTTGTCCGAGTCGGCATGCACCGTGGTGCAGCCATAGCGCCGAGCGAGGTCGAGGAAAGCGGGCGAATCGAAGCTCTCATGGCGCACGTCCAGCACGTGGCGCAGCTTGCGGCCGTCGATTTGCGCCGGCAGCAGGGCCAGGAACGCCTCGAAATCCGCTGCGTCGAATTGCTTGGTCGGCATGAACTGCCACACGATGGGCCCGAGTTTGTCGCCGAGCTCCACGATCCCGCTGTTGACGAACCGTTGGATCGATTCGCCGGCGGTCGCAAGTTCGCGCCGGTTGGTCGCGAAGCGATTGGCCTTGAGCGAGAACACGAATCCCTCCGGCGTTTCCTCGCGCCACTTGGCAAAAGTGGGCGGCTTGAACGTGCTGTAGTAGGTGCCGTTGACCTCGATCGCGGTGAGTTGCCGGCTGGCGTACGCGAGCTCCTGCTTGTGCGGCAGGCCCTCGGGAAAGAAATTGCCGCGCCACGGCTCGTAAGTCCAGCCGCCGACGCCGACGCGCACGCGATCGATTGTGTCCATACCTTGTCCCCTTGAGGCTACGGCATCCGCAGCGCCGCCTATTGCAACACGGGCTTTTCACCGTGTGCGGGCTCAGCCGCCCTCGACAGGCGTAAAGTTCGCGGCTAGAGCATCCATCGCCCGGGAAAGGATCATCCATGAACGCACCACTGCACCGCGAGTTGCCCGCCGGGCTGCTGGACGGCGCCACTGCGCTGTCCCAGGTCAGCGACCAATGGGACCGCGATATCGTGCGGCAGCTGACCGAGTACATCGCCATCCCGGCCAAGTCGCCGGGGTTCGACAAGGACTGGGCCGCGCACGGCTACATCGAGACGGTGGTGCGCAACGCCGCCGCGTGGATCGAGGCTCAAAAGATCGAGGGCCTCACGCTGGAGATCGTGCGCCTGCCGGGCCGCACGCCCGTGTTGTTCTTCGAGGTCGCCGCCACCCGCGCGGCCAGTGCACAGACGGTGCTGATGTATGGACACCTCGACAAGCAGCCGGAGTTTTCCGGCTGGCGCAGCGACCTCGGGCCGTGGACGCCGAAATACGAGGACGGCAAACTGTACGGACGCGGCGGCGCCGACGACGGCTATGCGGTGTACGCGAGCATTGCGGCAATTCAGGCGCTCAAGGCGCAAAAGGTCGCGCATCCGCGCATCGTCGGGCTGATCGAGACTTGCGAGGAGTCGGGCTCTTACGACTTGCTGCCCTACATCGACGCACTGCGGCCGCGCTTGGGCGAAGTGGCCCTGGTCATTTGCCTGGACTCGGGCGCCGGCAACTACGACCAGCTGTGGCTGACGACGTCGTTGCGTGGCCTGGCCGGGGGCACCTTGAAGGTCGAGGTGCTCACCGAGGGCGTTCATTCGGGCGACGCCTCGGGGCTGGTGCCGTCGAGCTTTCGCATCCTGCGCCACTTGCTCGATCGCCTGGAAGACAGCCAGACCGGGCGCTTGCTGCCGGCGAGTTTTCATTGCGAGGTGCCGGCCGATCGGCTGGCGCAGGCCAAAGCCACGGCGGCCATCCTGGGCGATGAGTTGTACAAGCGCTTTCCCTGGGCCCACTATGACTGCGGCGGCGCCACCGCGTTCGCACTGCCCACCACCACCGACCCGCTGCAGGCGCTGATCAACCGCACCTGGGCGCCGACGCTGTCGGTCACCGGCGCCGAAGGGTTTCCGGCGATGCAGGATGCGGGCAATGTGCTGCGGCCCTACACCGCCTTCAAGCTGTCGCTGCGCTTGCCGCCCTTGATCGATGCGGCGCAAGCGGTGCAGGAACTCAAGACCCTTCTGGAGGACAACGCCCCTTACCAAGCGAAGGTCACCTTCGACGGCGGCGGCGGCGCCACGGGATGGAATGCGCCGTCCACCGCGCCGTGGTTCGAGCAGGCGCTGGAGCAGGCATCGCAGGCGCAGTTCGGCGCGTCTTGCGGATACATCGGACAAGGCGGCACAATCCCCTTGATGAACATGCTGAGCACCGGCTTTCCCCAATCGCAGATGATGGTCTGCGGTGTGCTCGGCCCGAAGAGCAATGCGCACGGCCCGAATGAATTCCTGCATGTGCCTTACGCCAAGAAGCTGACCGCGGCCGTGGCGCAAGTCATCGCGCTCCTGCCGTAGCGCTGGCTATGAGCGAGGCCCTGGGCGAATCCACGCTGTCCACGTACACCGCCAGCGACGGTGACAACCTCGCGGTGCAGGATTGGCCGGCGCCCGAGCGCGTCGCGCCGCGCGGCATGGTGGTGCTGGTGCACGGGCTGGGCGAACATGCAGGGCGCTACCACCACGTTGCCGAACGCTTGAACAGCTGCGGCTTCGCGGTGCGCGGCTACGACCAGTACGGCCACGGTGAATCCGACGGCGTGCGCGGCGCGCTGCCGCGCCCGGCGCGGCTGGTGGAGGACCTGATCGACGTGATCGGCAGCACCCGCAAGCGGATGGACGCCGGCGCGCCGCTGATTCTGCTGGGACACAGCCTGGGCGGCTTGGTCGCAGGGCTGCTCGTCGCCCTCGATCACGTCCGGGTGGAAGGCCTGGTGCTTTCATCGCCCGCTTTGGCCGTCCGCCTGAATCCCTTGCAAAAGGTCATGCTCGGGACGCTGCCGCAGTTAGCGCCGCACTTCACGATCGGTAGTGGCCTGAATCCAAAATTTCTTTGCCATGACGCGGCGGTGGTGGCGGCTTACCGGGCCGACCGGCGGGTCCATGATCGCGTCTCCGCGCGTCTGGGAGCTTTCCTTGCGGAGACCGGCCCCAAGCTGGTCGGGCACGCAATCAAGTGGAAGGTGCCGACGCTGTTGATGTTCGCCGGCCAGGACAAGCTGATCGACCCGGCGGGCAGCCGTGCCTTCGCGGCACGCGCCCCCAAGGACATCGTGAGCTCGCACTGCTTTCCCGAGCTGTTCCACGAAATCTTCAACGAACCGGACAACGCGCCGGTGTTCGACACGCTCACGCAATGGCTGGACGAACGCTTCTGAGGTGGCGCGCCAGCCAGATGAGCGCGATGCCGGTCAGCACCACGGGAACCAGCGAGCCGTAGTTCAGGAGCGTCCAGCCGCGCGTGGTGACGAGCACGCCGGAAGAAAACGAGCTGAGCGCCAGCGTGGCGAACACGAAGAAATTCAAGGCGCCTTGCGCGGCGTCCTTCTCATCCGGGCCGTACGCCGACAGCGACAGCGTGGTGCTGCCGGTGAACAGGAAGTTCCAGCCGACGCCCAGCAGGAACAGCGCCGCGAGGAACTGGTGCAGCTCCACGCCGGTCAGCGCGATCAGCACGCAGCCCAGGAGCAGCGCCACCCCGATGGCCATGATGGGCAGCGCGCCGAAGCGCTTGATCAGGCCGCCGGTAAAGAAGCCCGGCGCGAACATGCCGATCACATGCCACTGCAGCACTTGCGCCGCATCCGAAAAAGGAAGGCCGCATTGCTGCATGGCGATCGGCGTCGCCGCCATCAGCAGGTTCATGACGCCGTAGCCCAACGAACCGGAAATCGCCGCCACGATGAACACCGGCTGGCGCATGATCTGGCGCAGCGGCCGCGCCGGCTGCGAAGTGCTGCGCGGCGCCGGTGGTGCGAATTCGATGAAGGACACCAGCAGGATCGCCAACGCCGCCACCACCGCCAACGCCACATAAGCGCCGGCGAACGCGACCGGAAAAACGTCGCGCGTGCGCGCGGCCAGGTAGGGCCCGAGCACCGCACCCAGCAGGCCGCCGGCCAGCACCAGCGAAACCGCCTTCTCGCGCGACTTCGTGCCGGCAAGCTCCGCGGCGGCGAAGCGGTAAAGATTGGCGTTGGCGTTGTAGTAGCCGGCCACCAGCGTGG
>JAQGMT010000494.1 GCA_028292185.1 Ramlibacter sp.
TCTACAACACGATGGAAGACGCCGGCGCATTGCCGATCGAGCTGGACGTGAGCAAGATGGACATGGGCGACGTCGTCGAGCTGCGCCCCTACGAAGGCAAGGCGCTGAAGAACGGCGAAGTCATCGCTGAATTCACCGTCAAGAGCGAGGTGCTGTTTGACGAGGTGCGCGCCGGCGGCCGCATTCCCTTGATCATCGGCCGCGGCCTCACGGCCAAGGCGCGCGAAGCGCTCGGTCTGCCGCCGTCGACCTTGTTCCGTTTCCCGCATGCGCCGGTGGACACCAAGAAGGGCTTCACGCTGGCACAAAAGATGGTGGGCCGCGCCTGCGGCTTGCCGCAGGGGCAGGGCGTGCGTCCCGGCACCTACTGCGAGCCGCGCATGAGCGCGGTGGGCTCCCAGGACACCACCGGCCCGATGACGCGCGACGAGTTGAAAGACCTGGCCTGCCTTGGCTTCTCGGCCGACCTGGTGATGCAATCGTTCTGCCACACGGCGCCGTATCCGAAGCCCGTGGACGTCAAGACCCACCACGAACTGCCCGCGTTCATGAGCACCCGTGGCGGCGTCTCGCTGCGTCCGGGCGATGGCGTGATCCACAGCTGGCTCAATCGCATGCTCTTGCCCGACACCGTGGGCACGGGCGCGGACAGCCACACGCGCTTCCCGATCGGCATCAGCTTTCCGGCGGGTTCCGGCCTGGTGGCATTTGCCGCTGCCACCGGCGTGATGCCGCTGGACATGCCCGAGTCGGTGCTGGTGCGCTTCAAAGGCCAGATGCAGCCGGGCGTCACCTTGCGTGACCTCGTCAACGCGATTCCGCTGTATGCCATCAAGCAGGGTCTGCTGACGGTTGCGAAGGCGGGCAAGAAGAACGTCTTCTCGGGGCGCATCCTCGAGATCGAAGGCTTGCCCGACCTGAAGGTGGAGCAGGCGTTCGAGTTGTCCGATGCGTCGGCCGAGCGCTCGGCCGCGGGCTGCACCGTGCACCTGAACAAGGAGCCGGTCGTCGAGTACATCAACAGCAACATCACGCTGATGCGCTGGCTCATCGCCAACGGCTACCAGGACGCGCGCACGCTGGGCCGCCGCATCGCGGCCCAGGAAGCGTGGCTGAAGGATCCGCAATTGCTCAAGGCCGACGCCGACGCGGAGTACACCGCCGTGATCGAGATCGACCTGGCCGAGATCCACGAGCCCATCCTCGCCTGCCCGAACGATCCGGACGACGTGAAGGTGCTCAGCGAAGTGGCGGGCACGAAGATCGACGAAGTGTTCATTGGCTCGTGCATGACCAACATCGGCCATTTCCGCGCGGCATCCAAGCTGCTCGATGGCAAGCGCGATATTCCGGTCAAGCTGTGGGTCGCGCCGCCGACGAAGATGGACGCGCAGCAGCTGACCGAAGAAGGCCACTACGGCGTGCTCGGCCAGGCCGGCGCGCGCATCGAGATGCCGGGCTGCTCGCTCTGCATGGGCAACCAGGCGCAAGTGAAGGAAGGCGCGACGGTGTTCTCCACGTCGACGCGCAACTTCCCGAACCGGCTGGGCAAGAACACCAACGTGTACCTCGGCAGCGCCGAACTCGCATCGATCTGCTCGAAGCTGGGAAGGATTCCCACCAAGGAAGAGTACATGGTGGACATGGGCGTGCTCACGGCGGCCAGCAGCACCGTGTACCAATACCTCAACTTCGACAAGATCCCCGACTTCAAGGCGGCTGCGGATACCGTGCCGGCCTGATGGGCGGTCTTCGCAAATGAAAAGCGGCCCTCGGGCCGCTTTTTTTATTGTCGCGCCTCGAGGGGCCGGGCCTCGATGCGCGGCGAGCGCACCGGCTGGCCCACCGCGGCAGCGCCCATCGCGTTGGTCGCGGGCATCGCGGCATCGGCCGGGCGAGGCTGCTCGACCAGTTCGATCATGTTCTGCTCGGGCCAATACCGGATGCCTCCTGTTTCCGTCGGCACCGCGACGACCGCGGGCGCGGCCGGCGCAAAGCGCGCTGCTGGTGGCACAGGGCCCGTGTTGCCGAGGTCAACGTGTTCACTTCTGGGACGCGGAAGCAGGATGCGTGCGAAGGAAGGCGTCGAGGCCGAGGCGCTGACACCCGCCGCCGCGGCGCCGCCTGCGGCATCACCCGCGCTCCCGTCGCCGCTCATGCCTGCACTGCTTACGCCGCCAGCTCCGACTCCGGCACTACCGACTCCGGAACTTCCCACGCCGGCTCCAACTCCGGCGGCGCCAGCACCCGCGCTGGCGCCAGCGCCACCCGTACCACCAGCAGCAGCGCCGGAGGCACCCGAGCCGCCGGCGCCGCCCGCGCCCGCACCAGCACCACCTGCTCCCGCACCAGCGCTACCCGCACCACCAGCGCCACCGGCACCAGCTCCGCCTGCGCCAGCACCAGCGCCAGCACCACCAGCGCCAGCGCCAGCACCACCAGCGCCAGCACCACCTGCGCCCGCGCCACCTGCGCCAGCACCACCCGCTCCTGCGCCACCGGCACCGCCACCACCAGCGCCGCCGCCGCCAGCTCCGCCTGCACCAGCACCAGCACCAGCACCAGCACCAGCACCAGCACCAGCACCAGCACCCCCACCTGCGCCAGCGCCAGCGCCCGCGCCACCTGCGCCCGCACCACCTGCGCCCGTGCCACCTGCGCCCGCACCACCTGCGCCCGCGCCACCTGCGCCCGCACCACCTGCGCCAGCACCACCAGCGCCAGCACCACCAGCGCCAGCACCACCCGCGCCAGCACCACCGGCACCGCCACCACCAGCGCCGCCGCCGCCAGCTCCGCCTGCGCCAGCACCAGCACCAGCACCAGCACCGCCAGCACCACCCGCTCCTGCGCCACCGGCACCGCCACCACCAGCGCCGCCGCCGCCAGCTCCGCCTGCACCAGCACCAGCACCAG
>JAQGMT010000129.1 GCA_028292185.1 Ramlibacter sp.
TCACGCAAGCTGGAGCGTAACCATGTGCCGCAACATCAAGACCCTGTTCAACTTCGCGCCGCCGGCGACGGAACTCGAAATTCGCGACGCGTCGCTTCAGTTCGTGCGAAAACTCAGCGGCATCAACGTTCCTTCAAAAGCCAACGAAGCTGCCTTCGAACGCGCCGTTGCCGAAGTGGCCGCTTCGGCCAGGGTGCTCGTCCAGTCACTCGTCACCAAGGCCGAGCCGCGCACGCGGGAGGCGGAAGCCGCGAAGGCCAAAGCGCGAACCGCACTGCGCTTCGGAAATCGCGAAGGGGTTTCGAGTGACTGACACCCTCGAGCGCCACAAACAGGATGCGATGGCGTTCTACGACATGATGTTCAACCAGCGAAAACCGGCTGAGGCAATCGAGCGTTAGGTGGGCGACCGCTACACCCAGCACAACCCTCATATCGCCGACGGCAAGCCCGCGGGCACGCGCGGCTGGTCAAACGAAGCCCAACCACCCCAGCAACGCACCGGCGACCAACAACCACAAGAGGTGAATGCGGGTGCGCCAAACGACGAGCGTCGACGCAATCGCCACCAGCCAGATCGGCCAGTTGCGGGCGGCATAGCCGCTGCTGGTGGCAAGAATCCATCCTGTCGACGTGAGCAGCGCGATCACGATGGGCGCAAGCCCCTGCTTGAAGGCACGCACGGCTCGCAGTTCGCGATTCTCGTGGCCCCACCGTGCCGCGATGTAGGTGATGGTGGTGCTGGGGATCAGGATGCCGGCCATGGTGACGAGCACGCCGAACAACGCGAGCGGAAAGCCTCCTGCGTTCAGTCCCACGTTCCAGCCCATGAGAGCGACGAACAACACATTGGGCCCGGGCGCCGACTGCGCGATAACGATCGACGAGCTGAATTGCGGGTCCGTCATCCACCCGTGCTCGTCCACCAGGAAGCGATGCATGTCGGGGACCGTGGCAATCGCACCGCCCACGGACAGCAGCGAGAGGACCAGGTAGTGCGCGAAGAGCGACAGCCAGTCGCTCGCCGATAGGAGGGTGTTCACGCGCCGCGTTTTCCCATCTTGCGATAGGTGAGCACACAGGCTGTGCCGCCCAGGCCCAGCAGCACCCACACCAAGGGCAGGCGCAGCAACGCGATGCCGACGAAAGCCGCGACGCCGATGACGATGCAAGCGGGCACGCCGAGCGTGTGCTTCTTCAACGCCGGCATCAGCTTCAGCCCGGTGGCGGTGATCAGGCCCGCCGCCACCGCCCCCATGCCGCGCAGCGCGCCCGCAACGTGCGGGTTGTCGGCGACCAGGCTGTAGGCGAAGCCGAGCGACAGCACCAGCACCATGGGAATCGTCAACATGCCGGCCATGCCGACCAGGGCGCCGCGCAAACCGAAATGCCGGTCTCCGACCATCATGGCGAGGTTGATGACGTTGGGACCCGGCATCACCTGCGCCACCGCCCAGTCCTCCACGAATTCCTCGCGGGTCATCCAGCGTTTCTTTTCCACCAGCTCACGCTGCACCACCGCCAGCACCCCGCCGAAGCCCTGCAACGCGAGGAAGGTGAATGAAAAAAAGAGGTCGGTGAGGGATTGCGGCGCGCGCTTTTCGGGTGGCGCTTCGACCGGCGCCTCGGGGCTTTGACTCATTGCGCAATTATCGCGCGCGGCGCGATGGATGGTGCGGCGCGCCTTTGGCCGGTAGTATTCTTCGAGCGCGCCGGGGTCGTTCAGCCTTGGCAGCTTCAAGGAGAGAACATGGACACCGCCAGCCCGAGCCGACGCGCCTTCAACCTCTGGATGGGAGGTGCGTTGCTGGCGCCGTCGTTCGCCGCGCGGGCCCAAGTCCCGCGTCAGAACATCGGCGACATGCATTCGCACCTCGGGATGTACCGCCGGGGCACCACGGGCTTCGACCTGCACCGCAAGATGCTGGAGAGCGGCACGACCTTGGTGGCCTGGGCGATCGTCGATGACAACAGCTGGATCACCCTGACTCCGCAGGGTGTCAAGCAATCGCGCCAGCCGGGCGAGGGCGCCTTGTGGAATTACTTCCAGATGCGGGTGAAGGGCTACGACTCCCTATTGCGTGCGTGGAAGCTTCCGAAAGCACTGACGCCCGCGGACGTGGATGCCGCGCTTGCCGGTGAGCCCCATGTGCTGATGTCGTCGGAGTCGGCCAATTTCCTCGAAGCCAAACCCGAGCGCGTGGCGCTGGCGCATGCGGCGGGCTTGCGGCACCTGCAGCTGGTGCACTACATCGAAAGTCCGCTGGGCGATCGCCAGACCGAATCCCCGGTGCAAAACGGCATGGCGCCGGTGACTTCGCAGGTGATCGCCGAATGCAAGCGGCTTGGGGTGCTGGTGGACCTGGCACACAGCTCGCCGGACTTCATCGACGCCGCGTTGGCCGCAACCGATGCCACGATGATCTGGTCGCACTCGTGGATCAGCCGCAACGGAGGCACGTGGCGGGATTACGCACACGTGGCGCGCTCGCTCTCGCCCGCGCAGGCCAAGAAGATCGCCGCACGCGGCGGTGTGGTGGGCCTGTGGACCGTCCGCGTGCGGGGCGATTCGAAGTATCCGCTCTACAGCCTTGGCTCGTATGCGGACCAGATCATGCGGATGGCGGATTTGCTGGGGCCTGAGCACGTCGCGTTCGGCACCGACATGGAAGGCGCGGGGCCCGATCCCATCATGTCGGAGTACACCGAATTGCGCGAGGTCGTCGAGCGCCTGGCCAAGAGCGGCTTGTCGGAGGCCGCGCTCAACAACATCTGCATCGGCAATTACGCGCGGGTCCTCAAGCAGGCAATGAACGGCGCCGTCAAAGTCTGACGGGCCGGGGTCGCGCCAAGCCAGCGTGCTTACGCGGTGTAGTTCTTCCTGCGCGCGCTGCCTTCCGGCGGACGAGAGGACGTGGGGAAGGGCGTGCGCACGCGCGTGTCCCGATAGTTTTTGTAGAGCTTGCTTGCCAGCCCCGACGTGATGGCCAGCATGATGAGCTTGCGCAGCATGGACTTCTCCGGTGGTGATTGGCCAACCGTAGCAACGCGTTGCTCACCTTCATGGCGGCGCGCACCCCGAGTGTCCGTCAGCCGCACCTTACGGCGCGCATCTCTTTGGGCGTTACCTTCGGTGATGTGCGCGCGCTTGACAGCGGCGTGCGATCGGCTATGCTAAACCGATTGGTTAACTAATTTGTGGAAAGGAACGCATGCCCATCACGTCCAAGATCACACCCTGCCTCTGGTTCGACCACCAGGGCGAAGAAGCCGCGAAGTTCTACACCGGGATCTTCCGCGATTCGAAGATCCTCGGCACCACCCGCTATGGCGAAGCCGGCAAGGAAATGCACCGCCAGAAACCGGGCACGGCCATGACGGTCGCCTTCGAGCTGGAAGGGCAGGCGTTCACCGCACTGAACGGCGGGCCGATGTACAAGTTCACCGAAGCCATCTCGCTGCAAGTCATCTGCGACACCCAGGAGGAGGTCGATCACTACTGGACCAGGCTGAGCGCCGGCGGCGACGAAAAGGCGCAGCAATGCGGCTGGCTCAAGGATCGCTACGGCGTCTCGTGGCAAGTCGTGCCGCGCGTGTTGCCCGAGATGATCACCAGCACCAGTGGCAACACCGGTCGCATGATGGGCGCCATGATGAAGATGAAGAAGCTCGACATCGCCGAGCTGGAACGTGCATTTCAAACCCCTTAAGGAAACCCCATGAATCCCGTCGTCCATTTCGAACTCCCTTACGAAAACCGCGAGCGCATGGCGCGCTTCTACCAATCCACCTTCGGCTGGCAGCTTCGGATGCTCGGCGAGGAGATGGGCAACTACGTCGTGGCGACCACGGCGACCTCGGACGCCATGGCCGGTGCGCCGGCCGGCGCGATCAACGGCGGCTTCTATCCGCGCAACAAGGATTTCCCGGCGCAATATCCATCGATCGTGATCGCCGTGCCGGACGTGAAAGAGGCCATGGCGAAGATCACGGCGGCCGGAGGCAAGGTGCTGGGTGAACCGATGCGTATTCCCGGCATCGGCGACTACGTCTCGTTCTTCGACACCGAAGAAAATCGCGTCAGCGTGCTCCAGCCCCTGAGCGGTCACGGCACCGCCTGATCGTCAGCTTCCTGTGACAGCCGACCCTGACGTTCTCGACCGGGTCTTCTGGGCGCTTTCCGACACCACCCGGCGCGGTGTCGTGCAGCGGCTTACCCAGGGCAGCGCCAGCGTCACCGAGCTGGCGCAGCCGCACGGCATGTCGCTGCCCGGCTTCATGAAGCACCTGCGGGTGCTGGAGGAAGCCGGCCTGGTGACAAGGTCGAAAGAGGGCCGGGTGGTCCGCTGCGAGCTGGCCGCCGAGCCCATGCAGGAGGCCGCGATGTGGTTGTCGCATTACGAGAAATTCTGGACGGCGCAACTCGACGCGCTGGGCCGCTATCTGTATCACCAGGAGGAAATCGAACCATGGCCACGAGCACCACGCAGGACAGGCCCGGCCTCCGCCTCACCCGCCGCTACCCCGTCGCGCCGGAAAAAGTCTGGCGGGCCTGGACCGAGCCGCAAGCGCTGAGCGCCTGGTTCGGGCCGGGCGAATCCCGCTCGGTCACGCACGCAGAGGTCGATGTGCGGCCCGGCGGGGCGTACACCATCGGCTTTCGAACCCAGGATGGACAACACCATCAGGTGTCGGGTGTCTACCAGGAGGTGGTGGTCAACAGCAGGCTGTGCTTCACCTGGGCCTGGCAGAGCACACCCGAGCGGGTTTCGCTGGTCACGATCGAACTGCGGCCCACGCCCGAAGGGTGCGAACTCGACTTCCGCCACGACCGCTTCTTCGACGCGGCCGCGCGCGATAACCACGAGCGAGGCTGGACGGCGACCCTGAAAAAGCTCGACGCCTTCTTGCAGGCATGACACTGGAAGAGCTGACACGCTTCGCAACTATTGATGCGCTTGTATCTGCACAGCTACATATGGATGTGGCACTCTAGGGGGAACGCACAACGCCGAGTTCATGAACCTTGTAGTCGCCTCCCGCCACGATAACCTGCACATGCGCTTCGACGTCGAAGGGCGCTGGCGCAACGGCGATGCGCTGAAGCTCGCGTACATGGTGAAGGCCGCGGTCGCGCGCTTGCGCCAGGACCATGTGCTGATCGATCTGCGCCGCGTCGCGACACCGCCCGATGCCGAGGGCAAATTCCTGATCTGCGATCGTCTTCGGCGCGCACTCGCGCCGAAGACGCGCGTGGTGCTGGTGGCGGCCCCCGAGCTGGTGGATACCGAATGCGTGCCGGGCGGCCTGCCGCAGTGTCCCGACATCGCCTTGTTCGGCGGCGAGCGCGACGCGCTCAACTGGCTCAGCGCGCAATAGCGACGATAAGAAAAAATCCCCCGGTTGTTACGCCGAGGGATTGAAGAGCCGGGGGAAGAAACTTGAAGAAAACCCGGCCACTGTGTTGGAGTGTACGGTTGATTTCCGGTTCCGTGCATGCTTGCGATACGAAGCATTCATTCAAAAAAATAGATGCGCCGCAACAGCGTCATACCGCTCGCGTGAATATGTCACGCTGCAGTGGCCCAGTTGACCGTTCATAACCATGCAGCTGGCTTGCAAACCCTGCTTCTTGTAGGATTGCACTGACAGATGCTTAACCCGGCGCATCTTTAGATTCTGCAGCGCGGTCAAGACCAACAACAAACAGCCGCGGCGATTCGCCGGACGAGCTTCTTCCGAATTTTTTGTTTGAGCAGCGTGTGCTTGCCTTGCGGTGAGTGTGCGTTGTCGAGTTACGAAAGACCGCCCATGTCGGATTTGTCCGCAAGCCCCCAGGCCACCCCCGAAGCCGTTCCCGCGGCCCAGCAGTCCACGCGCACGCTCTGGCTCGCGGTGAAAAAGATCGCGAGCCGGTTGCAAGACTGGTTCGTCATCCAGTCGCCCGTCATCAAGGCGGTGGTGCTGTCCGTGGCCGTGTTGATTCCGGCCACCGGGATCTATTCCGTCGCTCTGCTGCAAAAGCAGGCCGCCGTCAGCGAGCAGGTGAAGGCCATGAGCGCCACCGAAAAGGCAGGCGACGCCCGGTGGACGTTCAACGAGAAACTGCCGGTGGTGTTCGGCACCGGCTCGGTGCTGAGTTTCCTGGAGGCCAATCGCGCCGACAACATCACGGTGATCTACAAGCCGCTGATGTGGAACGTGTCCGACCGGTTCATCCTGATCGAGTCGCAGGGCAAGCAGTACGCGTATTACCCGAGCGATATGGAAACCAAGATCTTCACCGACAAGGCCGTCACCGCGCCTTGGGGCGGCAAGCTCACCTTCGTGCCGCGCGCCGACCTCGACAAGGCCAGCATCGAGATGCTCGAGCGCCTGGACAACCGCTTTGCCGGCTCGCGCCCGCAATCCGAAAAGGACGGCTGGAAGGCCGGCGTCAGCGGCATGCTCTCGGCCGCGCTGACGGTCGGCTTGCTCGGCTTCCTGGTGTTCCAGCTCAAGGGCCAGTTCAAGTCGCTCAAGTTCCTCGAGCCCGCGCAAGTGCATGGCAGCCTGGACGACCTGGTGGGCATGGACGACATCAAGGCCGAAGTGGCGCAGATCAAGGACCAATACCAGCGCCGCGCCGAATACGCGCAGTACGGCATCAGCAAACCGTTCAACGTGATGTTCAGCGGGCCCGCCGGCACCGGCAAGACCAAGCTGGCCAGCTATCTCGCCAAGGAATTGAACCTGCCGATCCTGTTCCATTCCGCGGCCAACCTGGAGACCGGCTATGTGGCCGGTGGCTCGAACACGCTGGCGCGCATCGTCTCGATGGCGAAGCGGCGCAAGCGCTGCATCGTCTTCCTGGACGAAGCGCAAGACCTGTTCATGAAGCGCGGCGGCCATCGCAAGTTCGACGACGACACGCAGAACACCTTGCTGGCCGTGCTGGACGGCGTGCGCACCAAGAGCGAGGCCGAGATCATCTGGATTGTGGCGAGCAACTTCAACAGCGAGACCATGCAGATGGACGAGGCCATGCTGCGCCGCTTCCAGATGAAGGTGGACTTCCGCATGCCGAACAAGGAAGAGCGCCTGGCAATCATCGAGTACTACCTGTCGCAGCGCGCCGATAAAGTGTTGCCCGACATGGACCTGCGACACCTCGTCGAGCTGACCGAAGGCCGCAGCCCCGCCGATCTCGAGACCATCGTCAACCAGGCCGGCATCACCGCGGTGCAGGCAGGCGGCATGATCGGCGGCGATACGCTGATGCAGGCCGCGGAGCGGGTGATGGTGGGCAACGTCAATTCCAACACCACCAAGGAGCGCGATCGCGATCGCCGCATCATCGCGATCCACGAGTGGGGCCACTTCCTGGTCGATTTTGAGCTGGAGCGCAAGCAGGCCAGCAGCGATTGGGAGCGGATCCAGGCGGACATGAAGACGATCAAGATTTCGCTCAAGG
>JAQGMT010000133.1 GCA_028292185.1 Ramlibacter sp.
TTGCGCGCCTTGGTCACGGCCTTGCTCAGCACGGCGTGGCGCCACGGCCGCAGGTAACGGAAGGCCAGCTCCTGCAATTCGCGGTAGGTGAGGTTCAGGCCCAGCCGGTGCGCGATGGGCGCGTAGATTTCCAGCGTCTCCGAGGAAATGCGGGTCCACTTCTCGCGCGGCACGTCTTCCAGCGTGCGCATGTTGTGGGTGCGGTCGGCCAGCTTGATCAGGATCACGCGCACGTCGCGCGCCATCGCCAGCAGCATCTTGCGGAACGACTCGGCCTGGTTTTCTTCGCGGGTGTTGAACTGCAGCTTGTCCAGCTTGGTCAGTCCGTCGACCAGCTCGGCGACCTGCGCGCCGAAGCGTTCGATCAGCTGGGGCTTGGTGACCCCGCAATCCTCGATCGCGTCGTGCAGCAGCGCCGCCATCAAGGCCTGGGCGTCGAGCTTCCACTCGGCGCATTGCGATGCGACGGCGATGGGGTGGGTGATGTAGGGCTCGCCGCTGGCGCGGATCTGGCCCAGGTGAGCTTCGTCGGCGAAGCGGTAGGCCTTGCGGACCTGCTCGATTTCGGCCGGCTCCAGATAGTCAAGCCGCGCCGTCAAGGCTGCGAAGCTCGCCGCAGCGGCGTTCGCGGCAGCCGGGCTGGGGACTGCTGGCGCTTGCGGCGGCGGCTGCTTGCCCTTGCCTTTGATGAATTTCAGCACCGCGCTCATGGAACAACTGTAGCGCGCAAGCGAGGCGCGCGCGCGCCTCAATAAAAAAGCACCGGCAAGCGGTGCTATTTCAGGGGAATAAGACCGGCGCGGTGCTCAACCGGGCACTTTCTTGAGCATCTCCAGGCCGATCTTGCCTTCTGCAATTTCGCGCAGCGCGGTAACGCCGGGCTTGTTCTTGCTTTCGATCTTCGGCGCGTGGCCCTGGCTCAGCATGCGGGCGCGATAAGTCGCGGCCAGCACCAGCTGGAAGCGGTTGGGGATTTTTTCGAGGCAGTCTTCAACGGTGATGCGGGCCATGTGGGGTGTTCCAGTCAGGTGATGTTGAGGGCGTTGAAGGTCTCGGCCCGGGCGCGGCGTTGTGCCGAGAACTTCAGCCGCTGGGCATGCACGATCGCTTTCAGGTCGAAAAGCGCGCGTTCAAATAACTCGTTGATTATAACGAAATCGAATTCCCGCACTTGCGCCATTTCTTCGGCGGCGTTCTGCAAGCGCAACTCGATGTTCTGGGCCGAGTCCTCGCCGCGGCGCTGCAGCCGCGAGCGCAGTTCCTCCCAACTGGGCGGAAGAATGAAAACCAGCACTGCGTTGTTGAAGATCCGCTTGATCTGCAGCGCCCCCTGGAAGTCGATTTCCAGGATCACGTCGGCGCCTTGCGCGATGCGCTCTTCGATCGCCCTCTTGGAAGTGCCGTAGCGATGACCGTGCACGAACGCCCATTCGACGAAGCCGTCGGCCAGCACCAGGCTGTCGAAATCCTGCGGCGACACGAAGAAGTATTCGCGCCCGTGCTTTTCCTGGCCGCGCGGCGGACGGGTGGTGTGCGAAACGGAAGGCTGGACGCGGGAGTCAAGCTCCATCAGGGCCTTGACCAGGCTGGACTTGCCTGCGCCACTCGGGGCGGCGACGACGAACAGGTTGCCGGGATAGTCCATGAAGCGGGTGAGGCGCGTGGGGCGACTTCGATGTGCCGCGGGCCGCCATCTTAGCAGTCGGCTCCAAAGGCCCAGCCGGGCATCCCACGAACAAGGCGCCCGCGGGCGCCGTCGCGGCCATGGTACATTCCGTTACATGAAGCAGTACGAACCGCCGCAAGGCTTGGCAGTTTGGGAGTCGGCAATGCGGACGGTGCGTGTGGCGGAGGGGCAGCTTGAAGCCGCCCGGGCGCGGGGGGCCGCAACGCTGATTCCGGCCATGCGCAAAGAAGTGGAGGTGCTGAAAATTCGCGCCGATCTGCTTCTTGCGGAGGCGGTCAAGGCCATGCACGGCAGCTAAGCGCAGATCAGGCGCGGCGCGTTGCCTTGGCCCTTTGCGCAACCTCGTCCATAGCCAGCTGGAACAGGTCATTGGCCAGCGCGCGAGCCCTGGAAACGTTGCTGCGCTCCTCTTGCGTCGGCTCTGGTGCGATCCCGTTCAGAGCGTCCATCGACGCCCTGAATAGTCCTTGCTCAAGAGTTCGCGCGGTACGGTCAGCTATGCGCCACTCTTGCAGAAGATCAATGGGGTTCGCGGTCGTAGAAGCCTCGAGGTAGGCTCATTGTGCGCCGTAAATTGCGGCTCAGTTGGTCACCTCGTACTTGGCAGGCAATTCCACGTGACACGCTGGCGTGAGGCCTATTCGATGTTCTGCACCTGCTCGCGCATCTGCTCGATCAGCACTTTCATGTCGACGGACACGCGCGTGAGTTCCAGGGCTGCGGATTTGGATCCCATGGTGTTGGCCTCGCGATGCAGTTCCTGGATCAGGAAGTCCAGGCGCTTGCCGATCTCCCCGCCCTTGTTCACCAGGCGCTCGATCTCGTCGAGGTGCGAGGCCAGCCGCGTCAATTCCTCGGCGACGTCGATCCGGATGGCAAACGCCGTGGCCTCGGCGAGGGCCCGGTCCTGCGCCGCTTCGGGCGGAGAGGTGCCTTCCGACAGCGCCATCGCCTCCTTCCAGCGCTCGAGGAAGCGATTGCGCTGCTGCTCCACCAGTTGCGGCACGAGCGGCTGGGCCTGTTTGGCCAACTCGCGCAGCTGCTTCAAGTGCCCGAGCAACATGGTGGCCAGGCGTGCGCCCTCGCGCTCGCGCGCCGCCATCAACTCCTTGACGGTCTGTGCCGCGAGCCCGCCCAGCGCCTCACCCCAGTCGATGTCGGCGCTGCCTTCGGCCGCGCTCATGCGGATCACGTCGGCGACGCTCAAGGCGCCGGCTTCGGGCAGCCAGGCCCGAACGTTGTCCTGCAACGCATTCAGGCGTTGCAGCAGGCGCGGGGTGGGCTCGCGCAGGTTGTCGCCCGCGGGGGACTCCAGCGCGGCGCGCACTTCCACCTTGCCGCGTTTCAGTTTGCCGGCGATCAACTCGCGCAGCGCGGGTTCGTGCTGTCGCAATTCGTCGGACAGGCGGAAGCTCAAATCCAGAAAGCGGCTGTTGACCGAGCGGATTTCCAGGCCCAAGCGGCTTGCGGGCACAGCTTTTGCGTCCGTAGCCGAAGGGCCCTGGGCGCCGCTTTGCTGCGCGCTGGCGTAACCGGTCATGCTGTAGACTGGCATCGAGGCCTTCCGTCGTGGGTGGGTTGCGGGATTGCGAGAATAACCGGCTGGCGCGTCTGGCCCTACATTCGGGACCTTGTCCGGGCTAAGTTCCTAAATTATGTCAAAGGTCAAACCAGCGCCCTTGCCTCCCGATACGGTGATCGGCGGCTATCGCGTGGTGCGCAAGCTCTCGGCCGGCGGCTTTGGAGTGGTTTACCTGGCCGTGGACAACGAAGGCCAGCAAGTGGCCGTCAAGGAATACCTCCCGGCGTCGCTGGCCACACGCTCTCCCGGCGAACTGCTGCCCCAGGTGCAGCCCGAGAAGCTGTCCTTGTACCGCCTGGGCCTCAAGAGCTTCTTCGAGGAAGGCCGCTCGCTCGCGCAGATCTCGCACGCCTCGGTGGTGAGCGTGCTGAACTTCTTCCGCGAGAACGAAACCGTCTATATGGTGATGAACTACCTGGAAGGCGCCACGCTGCAGGATTTCATCATCACCGCGCGCGAATTGAAGAAGCAGAAGGTATTTCGCGAATCGACGATCCGGTCCTTGTTCGACGAGATCCTGCGAGGCTTGCGCATCGTGCACCAGCACAAGATGTTGCACCTGGACATCAAGCCCGCCAATATTTTCATCACCGACGACAACAAAGCCGTGATGATCGATTTCGGCGCGGCGCGCGAAGTCCTGTCCAAGGAAGGCAACTTCATCCGGCCGATGTACACACCCGGCTTCGCGGCGCCCGAGATGTACCGGCGCGATTCCTCCATGGGCCCGTGGACCGACATCTACGCCATCGGCGCGTGCATCTACGCCACCATGCAAGGCTATCCGCCCAACGACGCGCCGCAACGGCTCGAGAAAGACCGGCTGGCGCTGGCGCTCTCGCGCTTGCGCGGGGTCTACTCCGACAACCTGATCGAGGTCGTCGAGTGGTGCATGTCGCTCGATCCGCTGTCGCGCCCGCAGTCCGTGTTCGCGCTGCAAAAGGAATTGAGCCGCGAGGGCGAGCGCCGCTATACCAAGCTGTCGGTGGGCGAGAAGATGCGCCTGCAGTTCGATAACATGGTTTCGGACACCAAGAAGAGCGTGAAGCGCGCCACGGGCTTCGGCGCCGGTGTTGGCGCCAAGGCCAAGTGAAAGCCCCCAGATGAAATTTTCCGTCTTCCAGATCAGCCGCAAGGGCGGCCGCGAGAAAAACGAAGACCGGATGGGGTATTGCTATACCCGTGAGTCCGGCTTGTTCGTGCTGGCCGACGGCATGGGCGGGCATCCCGAAGGCGAAGTGGCGGCGCAGCTCGCATTGCAAACCGTCTCCGCGCTGTACCAGAAGGAAGCGCGGCCCGTCGTCGGCGACGTGAACGAGTTCCTGTCGACGTCGCTGATGGCGGCGCACCACCAGATCATCCGGTATGCCAGCGAGAAAGGCATGCTGGACACGCCGCGCACCACCTTCGTGGCCGCCATCGTGCAAGGGACGTCCGCCACCTGGGTGCACTGCGGCGACTCGCGCCTGTACGTGGTGCGCGATGGCGAGCTGCTCACCCGCACGCGCGACCACTCTTACCTGGAGCAGCAGAACGCCGGCGTGATCAAGATGGACCGCATCAACCGCAACATCCTGTTCACCTGCCTCGGCTCGCCCACCAAGCCGGTGTTCGACATCACCGGGCCCGTGACGCTGCAGCAGGGCGACAAGATCCTGCTTTGCTCCGACGGCTTGTGGGGCAGCCTGGGCGACGTGGACATCGTGCGGCACCTGACCGGCAAGTCGGTTTCCGACGCCGTGCCCGACCTGGTGGAAGATGCCTTGCGCAAGGGCGGCGAGCACAGCGACAACGTCAC
>JAQGMT010000135.1 GCA_028292185.1 Ramlibacter sp.
CCGGCGGCGGCGTGTTGCGCGAAGTTGAAACCGTGGTGCTGCCCCCTGGCGCGAGTTCGGTCACCATCGAGCCCAAGACTGCCGACCCCGTTGTGCTGGTGCCGGTTCGATAACTCGACCGCAAAAATCAGGCGGGCGGTCAGGCCCGTCTTACGGCTGTGCCAGGACCACAAACCATCGCACGTGACGGTAGCGTTGGCTCCGCCATTGGTGCGCTGCAGTGCTGCAACAGCCTGTAGTGGCGGCGCCGTCCTACGCGCGTGTCGGCATGCGCCGCTACGCTAGAGCGCTGTGAAAAAACGACTCTTCTTCAGCCGTCCCGGCAGCCAGGTATTTCAGATCGGTCTCGTCACGATGTTGATCGCGTGCGGGCTGTACTTCGATCATGTCGCGGCATCCGCGCCCGCATCGCAGACGCTTTCCGCCTTGCACGCGGAACTCGCACGCGAGCAGGCCGCGCCCGAAGTGCAGCAGGTCGCGGCATGGGCGATCGATTCACTGGATCATGCGGACCGGCCCTTCGTGGTCGTCGACAAGGCCAGCGCGCGTCTCTTCGCATTCGACCGGGAAGGGCACCTTCGGGGCAGCTCGCCGGTGGTTCTCGCGGCTTGGCGGGAACAGGGGCCGGCGACGGCGCCGGTGGGTCGATTCGTCGCGGATCCGCAGTTGTCGGCGCGCAGCGATGTGACTGTCTGGGTGCACGCGGATGCGGTGATTTCGCTGCACGTGCCGGACGATTTTTACCGCCAGCACCTCATCCCGCTCGGATGGCAACAGAGCGTTGCCTACGTCCTGCCGGAGGCAACGCCTTGGCAGCAGGCCTTCGGCGTCGCGCCGGCGTAGCGACATGCCAATTACATCGGCGCGGAACACGCGCAGAAAGCCCTCATGACCAAAACTTACCCAGGTTCAGAACGCCCCGCGGACAAGGCAGACCATGGAGTGCGCAACGAAGTGACGTGGGACGGCGGCGCGGGCTCGCAGCCGTACGGCAACCAGGGCGCTCAGGAAGCTGAAGAGCCGAACGCGCCCGACGATGAAGTGCCCGAAGGGAACCGCGGAGAGTCGTCCGGGCGCAACCAGGAACAACTCGCCGAGGTCAAGAAAAAACCGTAGCGATCAAAGCACCCCGAACAGCATCAACAGCAGGACGAGGGTGAGGGGAACTCCCAGAAGCCAGAGGATGATGGGCATTTGAAATCTCCTTGCGTGTGATGTGTTCAAGATAACTTGCACACAGTGCCGCGCCTGAGCGACGCAGGCCCCACACACGGTAGGCAGTTGCCTACAGCCCAACCGCAGTGGCGCATTTCAGTGACGCGTTTGCGCGTGCGCCAGAAACGACGCTTCACACATGACTGCGCGGATGCGCGAGCACGCGTTGCGTTGAGCGGCTACATAAGACGAGCCAGCGTCCGACAGACGGCGCAGCCGCTGCGGTTTCAAATAGTGGCTCGTTCCATTCGGGAGGAAACCGTGAACCCGCTACTGAGCCGCTGGTCGCCCAGCATCACCAACATGATCCGCATGGATCACACGCATGTGCTCACCACCTTTCATCAATACCAGGTGGACACATCCCCGCGGGTGAAGAAGGGCCTGGCCGATACGGTTTGTGTCGCGCTCGAAATTCATGCGCAGCTGGAAGAAGAGATCTTCTATCCGGCCATGCGCGCCGTTGCGGACACGGAGTTCGTGCAGAAAAGCGTGCCGGAACATGATCAGATGCGCCGCCTCATCACCCAGCTGCGCAACCTCGAGCCGAGCGAGTCGAGCTACGACGAAACCTTCTTCGAGCTGATGAACAACGTCATGCACCATGTGGCGGACGAAGAGACGCTCTTGCTGCCGACAGCCGAGCGCGTGCTGGCCGAGCGGCTGGGCGAACTCGGCGCGGAGATGACGAAGCGGCGCCTGCAGCTGACGGCTCCTCGCAGTGGCGAGATCGCCGGCAGCTTGGCGCGCTCAATGGGCCCGCGCAGCCTGATGCTGGGCGCCGGCGCCTTGCTGGCGTGCAGCTACCTGGTCGGGCGGCCTCGCGGCTCCCGCGCCGCGGCGGCACAGCGCGCCTCAAGCGCGGTGGCACGCTGATGCGCATCGCGGCTCGGCTGCAAGAAATTGCCGGGCTGCGGCAACTACAGATTGGCTCGCGCCGTGGGCGCGTGCCGCGTTGCCCGGCGGCAGGGCACGCCGATTGCCTCTTCCACAGCATCGCCGGGTTCCCGCGCGACGCTCATCCTGCATCGTCCCTATAAAAGGAACCTCATGAAAACACTCGTCGTCTTTTCCCACCTGCGCTGGAACTTTGTCTACCAGCGTCCGCAACATCTGCTGGCACGGCTCGCCACGCGTTGGCGGGTGATCTTCATCGAGGAACCGGTGCCGCAATCGGCCCGCAATGAGCTCGAGCTGATCGAGCCCACCGAAGGCGTCGAAGTATGGCGCCCGCATGTCACCGGGGACGCTCCGGGCTTTCACGACGACCATCTGCCGGTGCTGCGCCGCCTGGTGGCCAATGCGATGCGCGAGCATGGCGTGGTCGATTACTGGGTCTGGTACTACTCGCCCATGGCCGTGCCGCTCGGCGCCGAACTGACCCCGCGCGGGGTGGTGTACGACTGCATGGATGAACTCAGCGCATTCAAGAACGCGCCGCGTCAATTGATCCAGCGCGAAAACGCCTTGTTCAAGATGGCCGACCTCGTGTTCACGGGGGGACGCAGCATCTACAACGCCAAGCGCAACCGCCATCCTGACGTGCACTGTTTTCCCAGCAGCGTGGATGCCGCCCACTTCCGCAAGGCCACGCAGGACCACCCCTTGCAGGCCGCCTTGCCGCGGCCCAGGCTGGGTTACTGCGGCGTGATCGACGAGCGCATCAACCTGCCGCTGATCGACGCCATCGCCAAGGCCCGGCCCGAATGGCAGATGGTGATGGTCGGACCCACCGTGAAGATCGATCCGCAGGACTTGCCGCGCCGCCCCAACATCCACTGGCTCGGCCAGCAGAGCTACGACGACCTGCCTGCGTTCATCTCCGGATGGGACGTGTGCCTGCTGCCGTTCGCCTTGAACGACGCGACGCGCTACATCAGCCCGACCAAGACCCTGGAGTACATGGCCTGCGGACGGCCGTCGGTGAGCACCTCGATCCGCGACGTGGTCGAGCCTTATGGGCACGTGGTGAACATTGCCGACACGCCGGAAGGCTTCGTGATCGACTGCGAGGCCATCATGGAGCGCACGCGCGACGAACAGGCGGCGCATGCACAAGCCTTGGCCGAGATCGTTGCACGCACTTCGTGGGACAGCACCGCGCAGGCGATGGCCGAACTGATCGCGCAGGCGGACGAGGCCATCATGGAGC
>JAQGMT010000144.1 GCA_028292185.1 Ramlibacter sp.
GTGACGTTGCCAGTGACCAGCGCGACCGCGAGGCCTTCCAGGAAGTCGATTACACGAGCTTCTTCGGGCCGAGCACCAAGGGCATGGCCAAGCGCGTGGAACGCATCGACGACCCAGACCGCATTCCCGAATACGTGGCGCGCGCCTTTGCGACCGCCATGAACGGGCGACCCGGGCCGGTGGTTCTGGTGCTGCCCGAAGACATGTTGACCCGCCTGACATCGGCCCGGCCCCTGGCGCGGGTGGAGCCCGTTCAGGCATGGAGCGACCCGGGGTCGCTGCGCGACCTGCGCGAGTTGCTCTTGCAATCGAAGAAGCCGTTCGTGATTGCCGGCGGCGGCGGCTGGACACCGCAGGCCGCGCAGGCCCTGCAGCGTTTCGCCGAGAACTGGAAGCTGCCGGTGGGCAATGCGTTTCGCTTCCAGGACACGTTCGACAATCATCATCCGCTGTATGCCGGCGACGTCGGCATCGGCTTGAATCCGAAGCTCGCCGCGCGAGTCAAGGAGAGTGACCTGATCCTGGCGATCGGGCCTCGCCTGGGCGAGATGACGACCGGCGGCTACACCTTGCTGCAGGCGCCGAAGGCCAAGCAAAAGCTGGTGCATATCCACGCCAGCGCCGAAGAACTCAATCGCGTGTACCAGGCCGACCTCGCCATCAATGCCACCATGAACGCCGCAGCGCGCTCGCTGGAAGTGCTGACGGCCCCCGCGGAGGTGCCATGGGCCGCGTGGACGCAAGCAGCCCATGCCGACTACGAGGCCAATCTGGTGCCGCAAGCTCTGCCCGGCCTGAGCGAAGAGACTTCGCAGCGCGTGGTCGACATGCCGGCCATCGTCGCGGTGCTGAAAAAACACCTGCCCGACGATGCGGTGCTGACCAACGGCGCCGGCAATTTCGCCAGTTGGGTGCATCGCTTCTTCAAGCACCACGGGCTGGTCAAAGGGCACAAGACGCAACTGGCGCCGACCGTGGGTTCCATGGGCTATGGCGTGCCGGCGGGGATCGCGGCGAACATCGTGAGCGGGCGTACGGTGCTCACGATGTCAGGTGACGGCGACTTCCTGATGAACGGCCAGGAACTGGCGACGGCGGTTCAGCACGGCGCCAAGACGATCATCGTGCTGCTGAACAACGGCATGTACGGGACCATCCGGATGCACCAGGAGCGCGACTACCCGCAGCATGTCAGCGGCAGCGAATTGACCAATCCCGATTTCGCGGCGCTGGCTCGCGCTTACGGCTATGCCGGCGTGCGCATCGAGCGCACGGCGCAATTCGAGCCGGAATTCATCGCGGCCCTCGAGCGCAAACAGGGCACGCTGATCGAAGTGATGCTCGATCCGGACGCGATCACCACGCGCGGCACCTTGAGCGGCATCACGGCCGCGGCGCTGCAGCGAAAGTAGCGCGGAGAAAAGAGTAGGGCACCGCGTCGAGCGGAAGAAAAGAGAAGGGGCCGCGTGTGAGCGGCAGAAAAGAGAAAGGGCCGCGTGAGCGGCAGAAAAGAGAAAGGGCCGCGTGAGCGGCCCTTGCATATCAGGCGGGGCCCGATTACTTCACGTGCTTGCCGATCAGGCCGGCCATCTCGAACATGGAGACCTGCGCCTTGCCGAAGATTTCCTTCAGCTTGGCATCGGCATTGACCATGCGCTTGTTGGCGGAGTCCTGCAGCTTGTTCTTCTTGATGTAGGCCCACAGCTTGCTGACCACTTCGGTGCGGGGCAGCGGCGCCGGTCCGACCACGGCCGCGAGTTGCGGGCTGGGCGTCAGCGCCTTCATGAACGCGGCATTGGGAGTGCGCTTCTTGGCGGGAGCCTTCTTCGCAGCAGCCTTCTTTGCCGGAGCCTTCTTGGCAGCGGCCTTCTTCGCCGGAGCTGCCTTCTTCGCGGGAGCCTTCTTTGCCGCTACCTTCTTTGCCGGAGCCTTCTTCGCTGCCGACTTCTTTGCTGGTGCTTTTTTTGCAGCCTTTTTCGCAGTTGCCATGATTATTTCCTTCTAGAAGTTGATTAACCACCAATGAGAACCTGCATTCCCTCTGGCACTGCGGATGCTACTGGAGAAAAAACACGTTTCCAAGCGAAAAATCGCTTTTTTCACTCGGGCGTGTCGCTTTTTCACTCGACGCGAGCCGGTGGTTTCCCTCTGAAGATGGCAAACGCGCTAGCGGCGCGCCCGTGAAGGCCATGTCGCGAGCAGCACGCTGGCGAGCGCGACGGAGAACGCCGCCGTCTGAAAGACGCTCAACGGTTCGCCCAATGCGAGCACGCCCACCACAGCCGCGGACACCGGCAGCATCACCGTGAAGACGCCGGCTTGCGCCGCCGGCACCCGCTTCAGCCCGGTCATCCAGAGCCACACGCTCCCCACGCTGGCGGCAAGCGAGTAGAAGGCCAGCAGCAACCAGGTCCCCGGCGCCAGTGCGCCGAACTCGAAACCCACCACCGTGTATACGCCCAGGGGCGTGATCAGCGCGAAGCCCCAGAGGTTGATCAGGGCCGTAATGCGCTTGGGGCCGATTGCGTGGGTCAGCTTCTTGGCGATCACCGCATAGGCCGCCTCGCAGAGCACGGCGCCGAATACGAGCAGGTTGCCGAGCCAGGCCACGTGGCTGCTGTCCGCGTCGCCTCGCAAGCTGCCGGCCGGTGTCGCCACACCCAGCAATGCCATCCCCGAAACCGCGCACGCAATCGCGACCCAGGTTCGAAGCCCGATCTGTTCGCGCAGGAAGAGCCAGCTGAACACCGCCACGACGCAGGGAATCGAGGCCATCACCACACCGGCGGACACGGCACTGGTGAAGCTGAGGCCATACAACATGAAAATCGAAAACAGGAAGTTGCCGAGGAACGATTCGAGGAACAGCAGCAGCCGAATGCGGCCGCTGATCGCGGGTTCGTCGGCGGGCTTGCGCAGCCAGGGCAGCATCGCCAGGGCGCCGATGCCAAAGCGCAGCCAGGCCAGCAGGAACACGGGAATCGCCGCAACCAGCGGCTTGGACAGCGCCACGTAGCTGCCGACAAGCGACATGGACAGCGCGAGGCACGCGCAGCCAAGCAGGCGCTGACGGCCTTGGCTCATGGAGGACGGCTGCGTTTCAAGACGACGCATCATGCCCGAGCCGGGCGTGCGATCCGCGCATCAGCTATGTCGGCGAGGGCAGGTGCGATGCACTTTTCACGGCGCATCGCGTCGTTTCGTATCGTGAGATTGGTGAATGCTGCGGTGCCGCAATATTTCTCAATACGAGAAAGATGATTTCACATCGAGAGATCAGATGCGTAAGCCATTGAAGTACAAGGAAATTAAATATATCTTGTATAAGACATAAGAGATCGGTGAGGTCTTGTAGAAGACTTAAAGTGACTGCATCGGTGCTTCGCAACTGCGCGCGGGCCGAAGGGATTTTTCAACCAGCACGGAGCGAACTCATGACCCATTGGACCCACCTCACACGCGAACAGCAGATTGCCCAGCTCGAAACCGACTGGCGCGACAACCCCCGCTGGAAAGGCATCAAGCGAGGCTACAGCGCGGCCGATGTGGTGAAGCTGCGCGGATCGCTGCAGATCGAGCACACGCTGGCAAAGCGCGGCGCCGAAAAGCTCTGGAACCTGATCAACACCGAGCCCTTCGTCAATACGCTGGGTGCGCTCACCGGCAACCAGGCCATGCAGCAGGTCAAGGCCGGCCTGAAGGCGATCTACCTCTCCGGCTGGCAAGTGGCCGGCGACGCCAACAGCAATGGCGAGATGTACCCCGACCAGTCGCTGTATTCGGTGGACTCGGTGCCCAAGGTGGTGCAGAAGATCAATGCCACTTTCGCGCGCGCCGACCAGATCCAGTGGAGCGAAGGCAAGAACCCGGGCGACCAAGGCTACGTGGACTACTTCGCGCCCATCGTGGCCGATGCCGAAGCCGGTTTCGGCGGCGTGCTGAACGCGTTCGAGCTGATGAAGGCGATGATTGCCGCCGGCGCCGCGGGCGTCCACTTCGAAGACCAGCTGGCTGCGGCGAAAAAGTGCGGGCACATGGGCGGCAAGGTGCTGGTGCCCACGCGCGAAGCGGTGTCCAAGCTGGTCGCGGCGCGCCTGGCCGCCGACGTGATGGGCACGCCCACCATCCTGCTGGCTCGCACCGATGCCGAAGCGGCCGACCTGGTGACCACCGACGTCGACCCGATCGACCAGCCTTTCTTCACCGGCGAGCGCACCGTGGAGGGCTTCTACCGCAGCCGCAACGGCATGGAGCAGGCCATCAGCCGCGGCCTGGCCTATGCCGAGTACGCCGACCTGATCTGGTGCGAAACTGGAACGCCGGACCTCGCGTTCGCGAAGTCCTTCGCCGATGCCATCCACGCGAAGTTCCCGGGCAAGCTGCTGGCGTACAACTGCTCGCCCTCATTCAACTGGAAGAAGAACCTGGACGACGCAACGATCGCCCGGTTCCAGAAGGAGCTCGGCGCGATGGGCTACAAGTTCCAGTTCATCACGCTGGCCGGCTTCCACAGCCTGAACTATTCGATGTTCGAGCTGGCCCACGGCTATGCGCGCAACAACATGACCGCGTTCGTGGAGCTGCAGCAGAAGGAATTCGCCGCCGCGGACAAGGGCTTCACCGCGGTGAAGCACCAGCGCGAGGTGGGCACCGGTTACTTCGACTCGGTCACCACCACCATCGAAGCCAATGCGTCGACTGGCGCCCTCAAGGGCTCGACGGAGGACGACCAGTTCTTCGACAAAGCCGCATGATTGTCGTTTGGGGTTTTCGTCGTTAGAGTGTGGCCTGTCATCAACGAGGAGGAGCCATGGCCGCATCCACCGAGAAAACGGGCGTGTTCGACGCGCGCAAGCTGAACCAGGCCCGCTGCACGGACTGTAGCGGCACCGGCGAACTTCGAATCGACAGCGAAAACATCAACGAGCATTTCGAGGTCGAGAACCAGACGGTGATCACGCAGTGCCCCCGCTGCCACGGCACGGGGTACCTCCCCGTGGCTTGAGCGGCGGCCGATCACTCCGGCTTGATGCCGGCGGCTTTCATGATGACCGCGTTGCCGGCCATTTCTTCCTTGATCATCGCGTCGAATTGCTCGGGGCTCATCGTCAGCGGCTCGGCCCCGAGCGCAGCCAGGCGCTCCTTCACCTCCGGCGATTGAACCGCCTTGATGGCCGACTGGTTCAGCCTGGCAACGATCTCACGCGGCGTCTTTGACGATACAAGCATGCCGATCCAGAACAGATAGTCGGATCGCGGAACACCTGCTTGCGCCAGAGTCGGCACGTCGGGCAGCAGCGAAGAGCGCGTGTTGGTGCCCACAGCCAGTGCGACCAGTCTGCCTGCCTTGATCATCGGCAGCGCCGACACCAGCGGCGCGAAAAAATAATCCACCCGGCCGGCGATGGTCTCGGTGATGGCTTCAGGCGAGCCCTTGTAGGGAACATGCACCGCTTCGATGCCGGTGGCCAGGCGGAATTTCTCCGCGCTCATATGCGTCGCGGTTCCGGCCCCCACCGACGCGTAATTGAGCTGGCCCGGCCTGGCTTTCGCGGCGTCGATCACGTCCTTCACCGTCTTGTAACCCTTGCTCGGCGAGACCACCATCACGTTGGGCACCACCGCGAGCGGGGTCACCGCCGAGAAATCGCGGATCGGGTCGTAGGAAATCTTGGTGATCAGCGGCACGACGGTGTGTGCCGCGGTGTAGACCAGCACCGTGTAGCCGTCGGGCGGCGCCGACAAGGTGGCTTGCACGGCGATGGTGCCCGACGCGCCGGTCTTGTTTTCGATCACGACCGGCACGCCGAGTTCGGCCTGCAGCTTCTCACCGATCGCTCGCGCCACGATGTCCGACGCACTGCCGGGGGATGCACCCGACAGCAGCTTGATCGGCCTGCTCGGGAAGGCCTGGGCATGAGCCGTGCCCTGCAACACCAGCGGCGCGGCCGCAACGATGAAAATCATCCGCGCCAGCAGCCGCCGGCGCGCGGAACTCGGAACCAAGCTGTTCATGGGATCTTCCCTTTCGCTGATGCGTGTCATTGCTGCGGCAGGCCGAGTTGTTCGGCCATCCAGTCCGCGGTCCGGCTGCGATACCGGTATGGCCGGTTGTTGGCGATGTGGTTGCCGTCTTCGACGATCATGATCTCGACCGGCCCCGACGCTTCATCTCCCATTCGCTGGGTGTCCTGCCAGGGAATCAGCCGGTCGAGCTTGCCCGTCACCAGGAACAGCGGGCATTCGATCTGCCGCGCAATGCCGTTCTTCAGGGTGAGGGTGCTGCTGTACGCCTTCGCCTCTGCTTGCGTGGCGAGGTGGCTGCGCACGCGGAAGGCTTCGCGCGTCAGCTCGGGCAGCTTGTCCCAGGTGTCGCCGAAGTCGTACGGCCCTGCCAGGCCGATGCAGGCCTTCAGGCGCTTCTCGAAGGCCGCCGCACGCGGTGCGTAATAGCCGCCGAGGCTCACGCCCCACAAACCGATTCGGGTGCTGTCCACCTCGGGACGAGTCATCACCCAATCGACCATCGCCTTCACCGGCACTTCGTAGTCGCCGCGGATCGGGAACTCGTATTCGGCTTCGCCTTGTCCCGGCCCATCGACCATCAGCGTCGCCATGCCCCGCGCAAGGAATGGCAGCTCATAGGCCTCGAGTTCTTCCTTCGCCGAATCCAGGCCGGGCACCATGATCAGCACCGGCGGTTTGACGGCGCCCGCAGGCAGGCGCAGAAATCCGGCCAGCGTACGGCCTTCGTAGGGGATTTCGACGCGGACAGCGGGAGGCCGCATATGCGGCAGGGCCAGCTGCTTGCACGCGATCGCCTTTTCGTGTGCCGCGCGCATCTGCGCCACGTCATGGACGAACACGAACTTGGCAAAGTGGTAATAAACCGCGGCGCGCGACAGGTGTTCGGCGCCGCTGAGCCTGTAGCCCTGCGCCAGCGCCTCGCGTCCGAGTCGTTCGTGCACGGCCGCACGGTCGCACCAGGCGCGGCACCAGTCTTCCCAGCGCTCGAGCGACTGCGTCACGTCCTGGAAGTCGGCCAGGAGCACTCCGTTGGAAACGAAACGCGTCCCCCAGTGCGAGGTGGCGGATTGGATGCGGGGGTCTTGGCTCATATTCAAATCCCTAAGTCGCGCAGCATCTCAACCGGATAGCGCTCGCCAGCCCGCGCTTCGGGCGCGAAGATCGCCTCGAGCCGCGCGCAGTCTGACGGGGCGAGCGGCGTTTGGGCGGCGGCCACGCTTTGTTCCAGCAAGGCGACGCGCTGGGTTCCGGTCAAGGGGATGATGTCCTTGCCTTGCGCCGCTGCCCACGCCAGCGCCAGTTGCGCGGTGGTCAGTCCGAGCGGGGTGGCAATCGCTTCCATTCGGGCCACCAGTTTCAGGTTGCGCGCGAGGTTCTCGCCGCGAAAGCGCGGATGGATGCGGCGGCGGTCATTCGGCGCGAGGTCGTCGTAGCTTTGAATGCGTCCCGTCAACAGCCCGCGCCCGAGCGGCGAATAACCGACGAAGGCGACGTTCAAGCGCCGGCAAGTGCCGATGATTTCTTCTTCCGCTTCACGGCACCACAGTGAGTATTCGGTCTGCAAGGCTGCGATCGGATGGACCTTGTGCGCGCGTTGCAAGGTCGTCTCGCCGGCTTCGCAGATGCCGAGATAGCGCACCTTGCCTTGCTCCACCAGCCGTGCCATCGCACCGATGGTGTCTTCGATCGCCACTTTGGGATCCACCCGGTGCAGGTAGTAAAGGTCGATGCACTCCATGCCCAGGCGTTTCAGGCTGGCTTCGCAACACGACACCACGTACTCGGGCCGCCCGTCGGTGGCCTTGCTCCCGTCAGGCCGGGTGATGTTCCCGAACTTCGTTGCCACCACCGCGCGAGCGCGCTGCCGAGCCAGAGCTTGGCCAAGCCAGCTTTCGTGGCGGCCGTTCCAGTACGCGTCCGAACTGTCGAAGAAATTGACGCCCAATTCGAGCGCGCGCGCAATCAGCCGCTCGAATTGCGCCCGGCCGGCGTCGCTGAAATCGTCGGCCCCCATGCTGTGGCCCAACCCGAAGGCGGACACCTCCAGGGTCGAGGCGCCCAGAACCCGCATTTCCATGTCGTCTCCGCTTTCGGCGAGTCTAGTTGAAGGGTAAAATATCGCCAAGACTGCCGCCCGGCAGGCCACAAGAGCGAGAAAGGCACCTTGGTTATGACACCGCGAACTACTCCGCAAGGATTCACGGCCCTCTAGAGGTCGGCAGTCGCGTGCACTGAGGTCATTCAGCATCCCCAAGAGCGCGGCTTCGGACCGCGCTTTTTGTTTTTCATTCGCTCAACATCCATGATTCAAGTCACGCTTCCCGACGGTTCCAAACGTGAATACCCCGGCCCGGTCACGGTGGCCGAGGTCGCCTCCTCGATCGGCTCCGGCCTGGCCAAGGCGGCTCTTGCCGGCAAAGTGGATGGCAAGGTGGTGGACACCGCCTTCACCATCGGCAAGGACAGTCCGGTTTCCATCATCACCTCCAAGGACCCCGAAGGGCTGGATGTGATTCGGCATTCGACGGCGCACTTGCTCGCCTATGCGGTCAAGGAGTTGTTCCCGGAGGCGCAGGTCACCATCGGCCCGGTGATCGAGAACGGGTTCTTCTACGATTTCTCGTACAAGCGTCCCTTCACGCCGGAAGACGTCGCGGCGATTGAAAAACGCATGACGGAGCTGGCGTCCAAGTACGATCCCGTGACACGCCGCGTGCTGCCGCGCGACGAGGCGGTCGCTTATTTCAAATCGCTGGGCGAGCATTACAAGGCCGAGATCATCGCCAGCATTCCGGCCAACGAGGACGTCTCGCTGTATCGCGAAGGCAAGTTCGAGGACCTGTGCCGCGGCCCGCACGTGCCGAGCACCGGCAAGCTGAAGTTCTTCAAGCTGATGAAGGTCGCCGGCGCCTACTGGCGCGGCGACCACCGCAACGAGATGCTGCAACGCATCTACGGCACCGCCTGGGGCACCAAGGACGAACTGCAGCAGCACCTCACGATGCTCGAGGAAGCGGAGAAACGCGACCACCGCAAGCTGGGCCGCGAGCTCGACCTGTTCCATATCGATGACCACGCGCCGGGCGTCGTGTTCTGGCATCCCAAGGGCTGGACCATCTGGCAGCAGGTGGAGCAGTACATGCGCCGGGTGTACCAGGACAACGGCTACCAGGAGGTCAAGGGCCCGCAGCTGCTGGACAAATCGCTGTGGGAAAAGACCGGGCACTGGGACAAGTACCGCGAGAACATGTTCACGACCGAATCGGAAAAGCGCGAATACGCGCTCAAGCCGATGAACTGCCCAGGCCACATCCTTATCTTCAAGCAGGGCATCAAGAGTTACCGGGACGTGCCTTTGCGCTACGGCGAATTCGGCCAGTGCCATCGCAATGAGCCCACAGGCGGCCTGCACGGCATCATGCGGGTGCGCGGCTTCACCCAGGACGACGGGCACATCTTCTGCACCGAAGACCACATCCTGCCCGAGTGCACCGCCTTCACGGCATTGCTGCAGAAGGTCTACAAGGATTTCGGCTTCGAGCAGATCATCTACAAGATCGCCACGCGGCCGGAACAGCGCATCGGCTCCGACGAGAGCTGGGACAAGGCCGAGCAGGCCCTGGTGGAAAGCCTGCGGGCTTCGGGCTGCGAGTTTGAAATGTCACCCGGCGAGGGCGCGTTCTACGGGCCCAAGATCGAGTACACGTTGAAGGATGCCATCGGGCGGCAATGGCAGGTCGGCACCATCCAGGTGGATTTCTCGATGCCCGAGCGGTTGGACGCCGAATATGTCGGCGAGGATGGCGCGCGCCATCGGCCCGTGATGCTGCACCGTGCCATCGTTGGCAGCATGGAGCGGTTCATCGGAATCCTGATCGAGCAGCACTCCGGCGCGCTGCCAGCCTGGCTCGCGCCGGTGCAGGTTGCGGTGCTCAACATCACCGATGCACAGGCGCAATACGCCCGAGACGTGGCCAAAACGTTGCGAAATCAAGGGCTTAGGGTGGAGCTTGACCTGCGCAATGAGAAAATTACGTATAAAATACGGGAGCATTCGATGCAAAAGCTGCCTTTCATCCTCGTCGTGGGCGAGAAAGAGAAGTCAGCAGGTGCCGTCGCCGTGCGCGCCCGGGGCAACCAAGACCTCGGTGTGATGTCAGTCGACGCCTTCTCCCAAAAGATCGCGCAAGACATCCAGGACAAAAGCTGATTTTCCGAATGAAGCTG
>JAQGMT010000178.1 GCA_028292185.1 Ramlibacter sp.
AAGCGGTGAGGCGCCAGGGCGCCGGCCAGCTGCTCGGGCGCGTGATGGAATCGCAAGCGCTCGAATCGCTCGCCCTCAACGGCGGCTTCGGCGTGCTGGTCGCCCTGCTCGAACTTGTATTCGCGGCGTCCATTCTGGCCAGCGGCGCGGGCGGCCTGTTGCATGTCTCCTTGCTGGCGCTTTGGCTCGTGGTGACGCTGGCGATGACATTGCGCTACGTCCGCCGGCTGCGCACCTGGACGCTCGAGCGCCTGGACATGACGCATGACCTGGTGGAGCGGATGGTGGGCCATCGCACGCGGCTGGCGCAGGAGCGTCCTGAGCGGCGCGATCGGGAAGAAGACCAGGCCGTGAAGCACTATTTGAATACCTCGAAGGCGCTGGACCACGCCATCCTGCCGATCGTCGGCGCCTTGCCGCGAGGCTGGATGCTGGTCGGTCTTGCCGGCATCGTGCCCGCGTTCGTGTCCGGCAGCGCGACGCCCGCCGGCCTCGGCGTCGCGCTGGGTGGCATGTTGCTCGCCAATCGCGCACTCGGCGGTATTTCGAACGGCATCGCGGCCCTCGCGATGGCAGGGGTCGCCTGGAGACAGGTCTCCGGCCTGTTCCGCGCCAGCGCCGAGCCGGCCGATCGGGAACCGTTCATGGCCCCCGCGCAGCGCTCGGGGGAGAGCAATCCCACACGCAGCTTGATCGACGCACGCGACCTCGTGTTCCGTTACCCCGATTCAGCGGAGCCGGCGGTGAACGGCGTCGACCTGGCGATTCACCGCGGCGAGCGGATCTTGCTGGAAGGCTCCTCGGGCGGCGGAAAATCGACGCTGGCCTCCTTGCTGGTGGGGCTTCGCCGGCCGCAATCGGGCTCCCTGTTGCTCAATGGCCTGGACCGGCACACGCTGGGCGCCAGCTGGCACAAGCTGGCGACCGAGGCGCCGCAATTCCACGAGAACCACGTGCTCACGGGCACCATCGGCTTCAACCTGCTGATGGGGCGAAATTGGCCTGCCAGCGACGAAGAGCTGCAGGAGGCCCGGGAACTGTGCGTGCAGCTCGGCCTGGGTGAGCTGTTGGACCGGATGCCGTCCGGTATGCGGCAGATGGTCGGCGAAACCGGCTGGCAACTCTCGCACGGCGAGCGCAGCCGGCTGTTCCTCGCCCGCGCACTGTTGCAAAAAGCCCAGCTCACCGTCCTGGACGAGAGCTTTGCCGCGCTCGACCCGGACACGCTGAGCAAATGCCTGTCCTGCGCGATCGAGCGAGCCGACACTTTGATGGTGATCGCTCACCCCTGATCGCAGGTGCGCGGCGCCGCCCGCGCCGGCTTCTTTAGCGGGCGTGGCGGGCATTTCTCACGTCCAACGCACTTTTTGGCGCACCTTTTCTAAAATATATCTTGTTGCAATCGTAAGATTTGGTTACTATTGCAACACCGCAGGCCGGGTCAATGATCCGGCTAGTAGGAAACGATAGATGTGTGTTATGTCGATTAGTGGATACATAAATACTCTTTTATCGATTTTCGAGTTGTATCTGCGGGTTTCAGGGAGAAAGCCAGCGTTGGCTTGAAGTTCGGAGCAGGCGCTATCCAGAGTCCTTGGGAATCCACGGCGCAAAAGCTGCCGGGGGGCCTCAGGTGAAGTTCTTCAACCGATGAGAGAAGGAAACGAAATGCGCAATATTCAACAAAGGCTCGCGAGCCCCGGCGTCAAGAACCAGGCACAGATGTTCATGTTCTGCCTGGTCGTTCTGGTCGCCACCGGCTGCGCCTGGGACGGCAAGGAGATGTCCGTCGCCCAAGCGGCCGAAGTGCCCGCCGCCGCCCCGCAGGCGGTTGCGACGCAATCAATGGACATTCACAAGATGTTCGAAATCGCCAAGCGGGAAGCTGTCGTCGCCGACCTGCCCGTGCAGTTCTAGGCACAACGATCCCGCACAAAGCCGAAGGCAAAGCGCCTTCGGCTTTTTTTTGGCCGGGCGGGCTGCGACGCTGGGCCTCACACCATCCGGTCGAGGACCTGGGCAAACGCGGGCATGCACGCGCACACGAGGCCGACCCCCGCGGTAACCGTGATGAACGCCAGGCTTGCGGCGACGACGAGGTTTTCAGCGATCTTCATGGTTGCTCTCTGGGGTGAGTGGTGATGAAGGGATCGTAGGCAGGCGAGCCCAACGCAGCCACCGCTGAAGCGCGCGATTTCCATCCGACCTATGGCGCGAATTCACGGCACCTTCGGTTCGCGTGGCGAGCGCCGAGCCTCAAGTCGCCTGCGGCCCGGCCGTTTTGCTCGCTTGCCCGAGCGCGGTGGAACCGTCGTCGCCGGTGCGCAACCGCGGCAGAAACTGGGGATACTCGCGCGCCATCAGGGCGAACAGGGCCTCGCGTACCTTGCACCCCAAGTCAAACGCGGGCCCGGAACCTGCCGCGGAGACCAGGATGCGCAGCTTCAGGGCGCGTTCCGTCGCATCCGCGGCCATCAGCGTGGCCGTGCGCCCATCCCATTCGGGGGCGGCGGTCACGACCCTGTGCAGTTCCGCTCGCAGCGGTTCCAGCGGCGTGGCGAAATCGACGAACAGGTACACCGCCTGGTGCAGCTGCGCGCTGGACCGGGTCCAGTTCTCGAAAGGATTTTCGATGAACCATTGCAAGGGCACGATCATGCGCCGTTCGTCCCAGATCCGGAGCACGACGTAGGTGCCGGTGATCTCCTCGACCCGGCCGTATTCGCCCTTGACGATCAGCACGTCGTCCATCCGAAGCGGCTGGGCCAGGGCAAGCTGCAGTCCAGCAATCAAGTTGCTGAACACGGGCCGCGCCGCGAGTCCACCGACGATGCCCAGGACGCCGGCCGACGCCAGCAGGCTGGCACCCACGTGACGCGCGCCGGGAAACGTCATCAAGACCATCGCCGTGCCGGCGAGCCCGATCATCACCATGGCGCTGCGGGCCAGCACCCTGGCCTGGGTCTGCACGCGGCGCGCGTGCAGGTTGTCCTCGTGCTCCAGCGGATTTCTCGCGATCGCACCGGCGGCAAGCCCGGAGACGAGCGAAGCCGCGACCCAGCTCAACGCCGCGATCAGCAGCACCCCATTCGCATGACGAACCTGCTGGAGGTGCGCAAGACCTGGTGGAGCGATTTGCCAGACAACCTGCAGCGCCGCCAGCGGCAGAGCCGCGCCGGCAGGTTTTTCAACGGCGACCAGTACGGCGTTGAGCACCAGCGAGTGGCGGGTATGCCGCCGCAGCAGGCCGCCGACGACATGGTGGCAGACGAGCGCTGCGACCACACTCCCCAGGGCGGCGGCCGCCGTCAAGGTCCAAGGGTACTGAGCGTAGAACTCGGCCAGGCCCACCGCTCGATCCTCCGGGCTCAGGGCTGCGGATCGTCGATGTCGGCGCCCGGCCGGGTGTCGGCGGGCACCAGTTCTGGCGGGGCCTGGCGCAGTGCGGCCTTCTCACCGGCACTGGCGAACTTGCTGTATTTGCCGAGGATGGCGATCAGCTGCCCATAAATCTTCGGGTTGCCGGCGACGCATTCCTTTTGCTCCAGGAAATCCGATTCGCCGCTGAAGTTCCCCACCAGTCCGCCGGCTTCGGTCACCAGCAGCGAGCCGGCAGCGACGTCCCAGGGCGACAGTCCCGTTTCGAAAAACCCGTCGGTAAAGCCGGCGGCCACGTACGCGAGGTCGAGCGCGGCGGCCCCCGGGCGGCGCAAGCCGGCGGTGCGTTGCATCACCTCGGCCATCATGCGCAGGTAGTTGTTGAAGTTGTCGCCGGGGCGGAATGGAAAGCCGGTGGAGATCAGGCACTGGCGCAAGTCGATGCGCTTGGAGACGCGCAGTCGCCGGTCGTTCATGTACGCGCCGCGGCCTTTGGTCGCGGTGAACAGGTCGTTGCGGCTCGGGTCATAGATGCAGGCTTGCTCGACCTTGCCCTTGACGGCCAGCGCGATGCTGACGCAATACACGGGAAAGCCGTGGATGAAGTTGGTGGTGCCGTCCAGCGGATCGATGATCCACACGAAGTCCGAATCCTTCGTGCCGTGGGCCTTGCCCGACTCTTCCGCCCAGATGCCGTGGTGGGGATAAGCGGTGAGCAGCGTCTCGATGATGATCGCCTCGGCGGCGTGATCCACCTCGGTGACGAAATCGTTGACTTGCTTTTGCGATACCCGCACGGATTCGACATCGAGCGCCGCGCGGTTGATGATGGCGCCGGCGGCGCGTGCGGCCTTGACGGCCACGTTGAGCATGGGGTGCAGGTTGGGGGACGACATGAATTTTTAAGACAATGAACTGGGGCCACCCGGCGATGCAGGGGCTGATTGCACCCATTTTCCCATGAATCGCCGGCAGCCGATGGCGCGACAATGGACGCCATGAACACGCGGTTCGTCCTGCTCAACACCAGTCATGCCGGCAATGTGGGTGCGGCCGCGCGCGCGATGAAGGTGATGGGGTTCGACGAGCTGGTGCTGGTGGCGCCGCGCTGGCCCGACGTGCTGTCGCGTGACGAGACACTCCAGCGCGCCAGCGGAGCGACGGACGTGCTGCAAAACGCCCGTATCGCCGCCACTCTGGACGAAGCGCTCGAGGGCGCGACTTATCTGTGCGCCACCGCGATGACGCCCCGCGATTTCGGCCCGCCCACTTTCACGCCGCGCGAACACCTGCCCGGCCTTGCGGCGTCGCCGCACAGCGTGGCGTTCCTGTTTGGGTCCGAGCGTTTCGGCATGATGAACGAGGACGTGTACCGCTGCCACGCGGTGCTGACGATCCCCACCGACCCCGCCTACGGCTCGCTCAACCTCGCAGCCGCGATCCAGCTGATCGCCTATGAGTGGCGGCTGGCGCTCGGCGGGTTCGAAACGCCGGGCGGCGCACCGCCGGTGCAACTCGCCGACGCGCCATCGGTGGCGGGAATGCTCGCGCACTGGGAACAGTCCTTGCTGGACATCGGTTTCCTCGACGCGTCGGCGCCAAAGAAACTGATGCCGCGCCTGAACCAGTTGTTCAATCGCGCGCAACTCACTCCCGAGGAAATCCATATCCTGCGTGGTGTCGCCAAAGCCATGTCGCAAGCGGCATCGGGACTAAAACGATAGACTGCGAAAACGCTTCAGCAGCCAGCCCCATTCAGCAGCCAGCCCCATGTTCCAGCGCCTCCGCTCCGATATCCAGTGCATCCTCGACCGCGACCCCGCCGCGCGCAGCAAGTGGGAGGTGCTCACGTGCTATCCCGGCCTGCACGCGCTGCTGCTGCATCGGCTGGCGCATTGGTTCTGGCTGCACGGGCTGCGTTGGCTGGGCCGCTTCGTCTCACTGATTGCGCGCTGGTTCACGGGCATCGAGATCCATCCCGGCGCGCAGATCGCGCCCAAGGTGTTCATCGATCACGGCATGGGCGTGGTGATCGGCGAAACCGCCGAGATCGGCGAGGGCTGCACCATCTATCAGGGCGTGACGCTGGGCGGCACCTCGCTCTACAAAGGCACCAAGCGCCATCCCACGCTGGGGCGCAACGTCGTGGTGAGCGCGGGCGCCAAGGTGCTCGGCGGCTTCACGGTGGGAGACGATGCCAAGATCGGCAGCAATGCCGTCGTGATCAAGCCGGTGCCCGCAGGCGCGACCGCCGTCGGCATTCCCGCGCGCATCATCCAGGCCGATGACAGCAAGCGGCGCGAGCAGGTGGCCAACCAGCTCGGCTTCTCGGCCTACGGCATCACCGAGAATGACGACCCGCTGTCGCAGGCCATGAAGGGCCTGATCGACAACGCTTCTTCGCAGGAGCACCAGATCGCGCTGTTGTGGCAGGCGATCGAGAAACTCTCCGCCACGCGCAAGGAACGCGACTGCGTTCCCGACGACGCGGCGGTGAAGGAAAGCTTCGAAGCCGACAAGCTGACGCAGCTGGTCGGCAAGTAGCCTTCGCTCATCCGGCGACGGTCGGCACGAGCCGTGCCGCGCTGCCCTTCGCACCGCGCGCTTCGATGTCGGCGCCCGCATCCAGGCACAGGTCCTCGCGAAAACGTGGCGCGACCAGTTGCACACCGACGGGCGTGCGTCCCACCATGCCGGTGTTCACGGCCAGCGCGGGCAGCCCGGTCATCGGCAACGCGATCATCGGCATTTGCGCGCGCCAGACTCGCTGGCAGGCCTCGAAACCTTGCAGGTCGAGGTCGTTGGCGAAAGGCAGTTCGGCGCAGACGGGCAGCATCACGACGGGATAGCGCTCGAGAAACAGCTGCCAGGCACGCGCGATGCCCAGCCGCCGCGCGAGCGCCGATGAAAACTCCGGCAAGCCGATCGATCGGGCGTATTCGGCCTGGTATGCCAGTGCCGTGATCGCGCCCGGATCTCCTTCGAGTTGTGCGGCTTGCACCATGGCTTCGTAGCCATCCCCCATCCACAAGGCCACCTGGATGGCGACGCCATCCTGCAAGGAAGGCAGCTCGCCGAGCTCCTCCACGACCCATCCGGCATCGCGCAGGCGCGCCGCGGCATCAAGCAAGGCCGCACAGACTTCGGGCTGCGTGTCCAAGCCATCGGGCCGCAAGCACATGGCCACCCGGCGCGGCAGCTCGGGCCCGCGCAAAGGCGCCGGCACCCACCAGGGATCGCGCGCGTCCGGCCGCGACATCGCTTGCAAGCCGAGCCTAAGGTCGGCGATGGTCCGCGCGATCGGTCCCGACACAGCCATGATCTGACCGCCAATCGGGCGCTCCTGCGAGGCGCTCGCGTTGTACGCGGCGACGCGTCCGAGCGACGGACGCAGGCCGTGCAGGCCGCAGGCATAGGCGGGATAGCGAATCGAGCCGGCGATGTCGGTGCCGTGCGCGAGCGCGCAAATACCCGAGGCGACGGCGGCCGCCGAGCCGCCCGACGATCCGCCGGGCGTGAGCGCCGGGTCGTGCGGATTGCGCGTGACGCCGTGCAGCAGGTTGCTGGTGAACCATCGATAGCTGAAGGCCGGCGTGTTGGTGCGTCCCAGCGGCACCGCTCCGGCTTGCAGCAAGCTGTCCACCACCGGGCTGTTGCTGCGCGCGATCAGGTCCTTCTGGCTGCGCAAGCCGTTGGTGGTCGCGAAGCCGGCCTGGTCGATGTTGACCTTGATGCCAACCGGCACACCCGCGAGCGGCCCGACTTCTTCGCCACGCGCGATCGCCTGATCCACCTCGTGCGCACGCGCCAGCACTTCATCCGGCCGGTGCTCGACCACCGCGTTGAGCATCGGGTTGACCGCGTCGAGCCGCGTCAATGCGGATTGCGCGGCTTGCACCGCGGAAACCTCGCGCGAGCGCACCAACGCGGCCAGCTCGCTGGCGGAAAGTTTCCAGAGATCGGGGTTGCTCGTCATGCATGGCCTTCGCGAGTGAAGACGCGAGCGTGCAGCCTTGCGAGCGCCGCGTCAAGACGAGGCGCTTACTTTTGTGACGGAAGTTCGAACACCAGGCAAGTGGTGGTGGCGTGGGCGTACAAGGTGCCGTCGGGGCCGTACAGCCGTGCTTCGGCGGTCGCCAGCTGCCGGCCGCAGTGAATCACCTTGCCTTCGGCGCGCACGCGCGGCGCTTTGCTGCCGATGGCGCGGACCAGGTTCACGCTGAGTTCGGCCGTGGTGTAGCCGCGGCCTGCGGGCAACATCGTGTGCACGGCGCAGCCCAGCGCCGAATCCAGCAGCGTCGCATACCAGCCGCCGTGAATGGTCCCGAGGGGATTCAAATGCGCGGGACCCGGGGTGCCCTGGAACACGGCCCGGCCTTGC
>JAQGMT010000198.1 GCA_028292185.1 Ramlibacter sp.
TTTCCCGGGGTGCGGCTCGGAACGGCTCTTCTCGCAGGTCGGGCTGGCGACGCAGGCCATGCTCTGGCATGCCGGCGTGCAGACCGTCTTGCCGCCGGGCTACCTGTGCTGCGGCTATCCGCAACGCGGTGCGGGCCAGTTCGACAAGGCCGAGAAGATCATCACGGACAACCGCGTGCTGTTCCACCGAGTGGCGAACACGCTGAACTACCTCGACATCAAGACAGTGGTGGTGAGCTGCGGCACCTGCTACGACCAGCTGCAAGGCTACAAGTTCGACCAGATCTTCCCCGGTTGCCGGATCATCGACATCCACGAGTACCTGCTGGAAAAAGGCATCACGCTCGATGCATCGACCGGGGCCGGCACCGGCTACCTGTTCCACGATCCCTGCCACAGCCCGATGAAGTTGCAGGACCCGCTCAAGACCGTGAAGTCACTGGTGGGCGACAACGTGCGCAAGTCGGAGCGCTGCTGCGGCGAGTCGGGCACCTTCGGCATCACGCGTCCCGACATCGCAACGCAGGTGCGCTTTCGCAAGGAAGAAGAGCTGCGCAAGGACGAAGCCGCGCTGCGCGCCACCGGGGCTTCCGCCGAGAAGGGCAACGTCAAGATTCTCACAAGCTGCCCGAGCTGCCTGCAAGGGCTCAGCAGTTACAGCCACGACCTGCAGAACGGGCTGCTCGAAGCCGACTACATCGTGGTCGAGATGGCCAACCGCTTCCTCGGCGAGAACTGGATGCCCGAATACGTGCAGGCGGCCAACAACGGCGGCATCGAGCGCGTGCTGGTGTGATGCAGCAGCCGGGATGCGCGTTCTGTGACGGCATCGGCGGCGCGCTGGTTTTTCAATGCGCGAAGTTCCGTGTCATTCGCGCCGACGAAGCCGGGTTTCCGGCTTTCTACCGGTTGGTCTGGAGCGAGCACGTGCGCGAGTTTTCCGATCTGCCCCAGGCCGATCGTTACCTCTGCACGGACGCGATCACGCAAGTGGAGCAGCTGCTGCGCCAGCACCTGCAGCCGGCCAAGGTGAACCTGGCGAGCCTGGGCAACCTGGTGCCGCACCTGCACTGGCACATCATTGCGCGCTTTGAATGGGACAGCCATTTCCCGGCGCCGGTGTGGGCTGCAGCTCAAAGGGAAGCGGGCAGCGGTGAGCTCGCGCGGGTCGAGTCATCGCTGGCGGCGCTCGAGAAGGAAATGACCCTGCTGCTCGCACGCGCCTGCGGAGCCTAGAATCGCCGCATGGCAGGTTTGAATTCCGAGACTCCCACCCCGCAGGACTTGACCGTGCATGGCCAGTCGCGCGTCCTGGAAGTCACGTTTTCCGACGGCGCGCACTTCCGCATCCCGTTCGAGCTGATGCGCATCTACTCGCCATCGGCCGAAGTGCAGGGGCACGGCCCCGGGCAGGAAGTGCTGCAGACCGGCAAACGCGACGTCGAGCTCACGGCGCTGGAGCCCGTCGGCAATTACGGCGTGCAGCCGACCTTTTCCGACGGCCATGACACCGGGATCTTTTCCTGGGAGTACCTGTACTTTCTGGGCAGCGAGCAGGAAAAGCTGTGGGCTGACTATGAGCGACGCCTCAAGCAAGCCGGTGTGCCGCGCGATGCGGCCATGCCCGAGAAGGCCGGCCAAGCCTGCGGGCATTGACGCGATGAGCCAAACTCACTTCGGCTTCCAGAGCATCGAAGAGCGCGAGAAGGCCAGGCGCGTGCGCGGCGTGTTCGATTCGGTGGCGCCGCGCTACGACCTCATGAACGACCTGATGTCGATGGGGCTGCATCGGGCTTGGAAGGCCTATACCGTGCTGGTGGCCAATCTGCGTCCCGGCCAGCAAGTGCTCGATATCGCCGGTGGCACGGGCGACCTGGCCTTGGCTTTTGCCAAAAAAGTGGGCGCGACCGGCCGGGTCGTGCACACCGACATCAATGAGGCGATGCTGCGCACCGGGCGCGATCGGCTGCTCGACGCGGGCGTGTCGCTCCCCACGCTGGTGTGCGACGCCGAGAAGCTGCCGTTCGCAGGAGCCAGCTTCGACCTGGTGAGCGTCGCCTTTGGCCTGCGCAACATGACGCACAAGGATCTGGCGCTCGCCGAGATGAACCGGGTGCTCAAGCCCGGCGGCAAGCTGCTGGTGCTCGAATTCTCCCGGGTGGCCCAGCCGCTGCGCAAAGCGTACGACTGGTATTCGTTCAAGGTGTTGCCGCAGCTGGGCAGGCTGGTGGCGGGCGACGAAGCCAGTTATCGCTACCTGGCTGAGTCCATTCGCATGCATCCGGACCAGGACGAGCTCAAGGCCTTGATGCAAAAAGGGGGTTTCGGCCATGTGGACTATCACAATTTAACTGGCGGCGTGGTGGCATTGCATGTTGGAATCAGGTGCTAAGGCACTCGCGCCGTCTGGAGACAAAATGAAATTGTGGTCTTGGGTCCTGGTGACCGTGCTCGCGCTGGCGAGCTTTGAGTCCGAGGCGGCGCGCCGCCTCGGGGGCGGCGGCTCGATCGGCCGTCAATCAAACAACGTGACGCAGCGCCAGGCGACACCGCCGGCGGCGCCCGCCCAGAACAGCGCGGCTCCCGCGACGCAGCCAGGGGCCAACCCGGCGGCAGCGGCAGCGCCGCGCCGGCCGTGGGGCGCGATGCTCGGCGGCTTGGCCGCGGGACTCGGCCTGGCGTGGCTGGCGAATTCGCTCGGTTTGGGCGGCGCGCTCAGCCAGGTCCTCATGTTCGCGCTGCTCGCCATGGTGGTGATGGCCGTGATCGGCTTCATCATGCGGGCGCGCCGCGGCGGACAGCCGAACCAGCCTTACGCCTATCAAGGCGCAGGTGCCCCGGGGGACCAAGCCACAGCGCCGCGCCAATACAGCCCCGACAAGGTCGGCAATGACGCTTCGGCCCGCCCGTGGGAGCGCAACACCATGGCGTTCGATTCGGGCAAAGCGGGGCCGGGCACCGGCGTGCAAATCGGCTCGGCGCTCGAGGGATCGCAGAACTGGGGTATTCCGCCTGGCTTCGATACCGAAGGTTTTATCGCGGCGGCCAAACGCAACTTCGTGACCTTGCAGGACGCCTGGGATCGCTCCGACATTCCCAGCCTGCGCGCCATGATGACCGACGAGATGCTCAGCGAGATCAAGTCGCAACTGGGCGAGCGCGAAAACCACCTGGGTGGCCAGCCGAACAAGACCGAGGTGGTGATGCTGGAGGCACAGCTGCTTGGCATCGAAGACCTGGGCGGCGACTACATGGCCAGCGTCGAATTCTCGGGGATGATCCGCGAGGAGCCGTCGGCCGGCCCGAGCCCGTTCCGGGAGGTCTGGAACATGACCAAGCCCAAGAGCGGCAACAGCGGCTGGCTGGTGGCGGGAGTACAGGCGCTGCAATAGCCAAGGCGTCAGCCCGCATCGGGAATAATCGGGGGACTATGGCCACACAGTCCCCCTTTCCTTTTTTGGACGATCTCTTTTCCCGCGTGTCCAGCGGCTTGCAGCCGCCCGCCTGGATGGTGGAGGAGATGCAGCGGCGGATGGTGCTGCTGGTCAATCACGTGCTGATGCAGGAACCCGAGGCGCAGCTGCGCCTCGCACGGCAGTCCGGCCGGGTGCTGCAGGCACAGTGGCGCAGCTTCGTGGTTCGGCTGGTGGCAACGCCTGCCGGCCTGCTCGATGTGGCGCCGCTGGCCGCCCAGCCTGACCTCACCTTGACCATCACCGAGACTTCGGCCTGGGGTCTGGCGCAGGCGGCGCTGCGCGGCGACAAGCCGCCCGTCATCATCGCCGGCGACGTGCAGTTCGCCGCGGAGGTGAACTGGCTGGTGGACAACGTGCGCTGGGACCTGGAGGAAGATTTGTCGCGCCTGGTGGGCGATGCGCCAGCCCATGTCGCCGGCGATGTGGTGCGCCGCATGGTCGGCGCGCTGCGGCAGTTTGCCGGCGCGCGCGCGCCGGTCGGACCGCAAGCTCCCACGGGCCAGGGACAGGCGGGGGCATGACCCGCTACTGGCGCGGCATCGTCATCGTCTGGGTCGCGCTGCGCTACGGCCTGGACGAACTGGTCCTCAACAGCTTCCAGCGGCCGTGGCTCAGTTCGCTGGCGCGGCTGGTGTCGGTCGGGCGCAATCTCAGTGCGCCACGCGGGCAGCGGCTGCGCGAAGCGCTGGAGCACCTGGGGCCGATCTTCGTGAAGTTCGGCCAGGTGCTGTCGACGCGGCGTGACTTGCTGCCGGCCGACGTGGCGGACGAACTCGCGCGCTTGCAGGACCGGGTGCCGCCTTTTGCTCCCAGCATCGCGATCGCCAGCATCGAGCGGGCCTTCCGCCGGCCGGTGGACAGCATCTTCGCCAGCTTCGAACGCGAGCCCGTCGCCAGCGCCTCGATCGCGCAGGTGCATTTCGCCACGCTGCTTGACCGGCACGGGACGGTGCGCGATGTCGCCGTGAAGGTGCTGCGGCCGGGCATGTTGCCGATCATCGAAAAAGACCTGAGCCTGATGCGCATGATGGCCGGCTGGCTGGAACGCGTGTCGGCCGACGGCCGGCGGCTGAAGCCGCGCGAGGTGGTGGCGGAGTTCGACAAGTACCTGCACGACGAGCTGGACCTGGTGCGCGAGGCCGCCAGCGCCGCGCAGCTGCGCCGCAATATGGCCGGCTTGAACCTGGTGCTGATCCCCGAGATGCTGTGGGATTACTGTCACCCGGACGTGATCGTGATGGAACGCATGAACGGGGTGCCGATCAGCCAGGTGGAGCGGTTGCGCGAGGCCGGGGTCGACATTCGCCAGCTCGCGCGAGACGGCGTCACGATCTTCTTCACCCAGGTGTTTCGCGACGGCTTCTTTCACGCCGACATGCACCCGGGCAACATCCAGGTGAGCCTGGACCCGGCCACCTTCGGGCGCTATATCTCGCTCGACTTCGGCATCATCGGCACGCTCACCGAACACGACAAGGAATACCTGGCGCAGAACTTCACCGCGTTTTTCCGCCGGGACTACAAGCGCGTCGCGCAGTTGCACATCGAATCGGGCTGGGTCCCGCCCGGCACCCGCGTGGACGAACTCGAAGCCGCCGTGCGCACCGTGTGCGAACCGTACTTCGACCGGCCGCTGAAAGAGATTTCGCTGGGGCTGCTGCTGATGCGGCTGTTCCAGACCTCGCGCCGCTTCCAGGTGGAAATCCAGCCGCAGCTGGTGCTGCTGCAAAAGACGCTGCTGAACATCGAAGGGCTGGGCCGCGAGCTCGACCCCGACCTCGACCTGTGGAACACCGCCCGGCCGTTCCTGGAGAAGTGGATGCTCGACCAGGTGGGCCCGCAAAAGCTGTTCGCCGAGTTGCGCGATCAGGCGCCGCGCTACGCGAAGCTGCTACCGGAGCTGCCGCACCTGCTGCACCGTTACCTGCAACAGCGGGCCACGGAGTACCGCCACGATCTGGCCTCGGTGGTCGGAGAGCTGCGGCGCACCAACCGGCTGCTGCAGGGACTGCTGTACGGCGCCACCGCGCTGGTGCTCGTGATTGCGGGGGTGGCCGTGGTGGTGCTGGCACTGCGCGTCCCCTTGTTCTAGGTTGCGAGAAGCTTTTTCCGGATAATCCGGCCAAATCGAGGAGCGCGCCGTGTTGCTGACCCTGGTCGTCATCTACCTGCTGATCACGATCGCCATCGGCCTGTGGGCCGCCCGGCGCGTGAAGAACACCGCCGACTTCGCCATCGCGGGGCGGCACCTGCCCTTGATCATGATCGTGACCACCACCTTCGCCACGTGGTTCGGATCGGAAACGGTGCTGGGCATCCCGGCCACGTTCATCGGCGGCGGATTGCGCAGCGTCGTCGAAGACCCCTTCGGCGCCGGCACCTGCCTGATCCTGGTGGGCCTGTTCTTCGCGGGCAAGCTGTACAAGATGACGCTGCTGACGATCAGCGACTACTACCGCGAGCGCTTCGGCCGCACCGTGGAGATCGCCTGCTCGCTGATCATCATCCTGAGTTATCTGGGCTGGGTCGCGGCCCAGGTCACGGCGCTCGGCCTGGTGTTCAACGTGCTGTCCGACGGCAGCATCAGCAAGCCGGCCGGCATGTTGATCGGCACCGGTTCGATCCTGGCTTACACGCTGTTCGGCGGCATGTGGTCGGTGGCCGTCACCGACTTCATCCAGATGATCATCCTGGTGCTGGGGCTGGCCATCATCGCGGTGTTCGCGGGCAACCAGGCCGGCGGCGCGGACAAGGTGATCGCGCTGGCCGCCAGCAAGGACCTGTTCCACTTCTTGCCGGAGCCCAAGGCCGCCGACGTGATCGCGTTCATCGCGGCGGGCATGACGATGATGCTGGGCTCCATTCCGCAGCAGGACGTGTTCCAGCGGGTGATGTCCGCCAAGAACCAGTCGGCCGCCACCAAGGGGCCGGTGATCGGCGGTGTCTGCTACATCCTGTTCGCTTTCGTGCCGATGTTCCTGGTGACCAGCGCGATGATCATCATGCCGGGCACGGTGGACGCGCTGCTCAAGACGGGCGTGAAGGCCGACAGCCAGATGATCCTGCCCACGCTGGTGAAGGACCACATGCCCTTCGTGATGCAGGTGCTGTTCTTCGGCGCCTTGCTCTCCGCCATCAAGTCCACTGCTTCGGCGACGCTGCTCGCGCCTTCGGTCACCTTCGTCGAGAACATCTGGCGCCAGTTCTACCGCCGCCAGGGAGATAAAAGCGAACTGCGCACCATGCGCATCACCGTGCTGATCTTCAGCGCCTGCGTTTGCGCGTATGCCATCGCGCTGCAGGGCACGCCGATCTACGAGCAGGTCTCGGGCGCCTACCAGGTCACGTTGGTGGGGGCCTTCGTGCCCCTGGCGGCCGGCCTGTACTGGAAGCGCGCCACCACGCAAGGCGCCCTGTGCTCGATCGCGCTGGGCATCCTGGGCTGGCTGATGTTCCTCTACACGCCGGCCGGTGAAAACTTTCCGGCGCAGCTGGCCGGATTCCTGATGGCCGTCACCGGCATGGTCGTGGGCTCCCTGGCCCCACAGGCGATCCGCGATCGCCAGGGTTCCCACCACCATCTGGTGGGTGTCCCCGAGGTTGGCGTCAAGGCCGGCGGCTGAGCGCGCCGCGCGCGGGAGCGACGGGGCTTCCATTTGGGCCCGACGCCTATAATTGAGGGCTTTGCAGTTGCACCGCCTTCTCCCAACGTCATGCCCATCTACGCCTACAAATGCCAGTCCTGCGGCCATGCCAAGGACGTGCTGCAAAAGATCTCCGATCCGCAGCTCACGGTTTGCCCGGCCTGTGGCGCGCCCACCTTCACCAAACAGGTGACCGCCGCGGGGTTCCAGCTGAAGGGATCAGGCTGGTACGCCACCGACTTCAAGGGGGGCTCGAACGCCCCCGCGCCCGCCGCCGAAGGCGGCAAGCCCGCTGATGCGGCCAAGCCCTCGGAGGGCGGCAAGCCGGCCGAAGGTGCCAAGCCCGCCGAAAGCGGCAAGACTTCGGACAGCAAGCCCGCTGAAAGCAGCGCGCCGGCGTCCAAGACCAAGCCCGACGCGCCCGCCGCATCGGCCGGGGATTGCGGCCACGCCTGCGGCCGCTAAGGGAGCCCATGTCCGCCCTGCGCAAATGGTTCGTGTCAGGCCTGCTGGTCATCGTGCCGGTGGCCATCACGATCGGCGTATTGCAGTGGCTGATCGGCCTGCTCGATCGCACCTTGCTGATCCTGCCGGAGGCGTGGCAGCCGGATCGGCTGATCGGCGTCCACATTCCAGGCTTCGGCGTTCTGTTGACGCTGGCCATCGTGCTGGCGGCCGGTGCGGCGGCGAGCAACTTCGCCGGCAAGAAGCTGGTGCACTGGGGTGACCGGCTGGTCAGCCGCATCCCGGTGGTCCGCTCCATCTATTCCAGCGTCAAGCAGGTCTCCGACACCTTGTTCTCGGAAACCGGCAATGCGTTTCGCACCGCGGTGCTCGTGCAGTGGCCGCGCACCGATGTGTGGACGATCGGCTTCGTCACGGGCACGCCCGGCGGCGACGTCGCCAATTACCTCGTGGGCGAATACCTCAGCGTCTACGTGCCCACCACGCCCAACCCCACGGGCGGCTATTTCGTGATGCTGCGCAAGAGCGATTGCGTCGAGCTCAAGATGAGCGTCGACGAAGCGCTCAAGTACGTCATTTCGATGGGCGTTGTCGCGCCCAGACTCAACTAATCCTAGAAGGACGCGGCGCCGCAAGGTGGCGCGTTATCTCCTTTATGTCCTTTCAAAAAATGCGCACGACCTATTGCGGTCTTGTCACCGAAGCCCTGCTGGGCCAGACGGTCACCCTCTGCGGGTGGGTCAATCGCCGGCGCGATCACGGCGGCGTCATCTTCGTCGACCTGCGCGATCGCGAAGGTTATGTGCAGGTGGTGTGCGATCCCGACCGCGCCGAGATGTTCAAGGTGGCCGAGGGGCTGCGCAACGAGTTCTGCATCCAGGTCAAGGGCCTGGTGCGGGCGCGTCCGGCGGGCACCACCAACGAGAACTTGAAGAGCGGCAAGATCGAGGTGCTGTGCCACGAGCTGATCGTGCTCAATCCTTCGGTGACGCCGCCATTCCAGCTGGACGACGAGAGCCTGTCGGAGACCACGCGCCTGGTGCACCGGGTGCTGGACCTGCGCCGGCCGTACATGCAGAACAACCTGATGCTGCGCTACAAGGTGACGATGGAGGTGCGCAAGTTCCTCGACGCCAACGGCTTCATCGACATCGAAACACCGATGCTCACCAAGTCGACGCCGGAAGGCGCGCGCGACTACCTGGTGCCTTCGCGCGTGCATGACGGCATGTTCTTCGCGCTGCCGCAGTCGCCCCAGCTGTTCAAGCAGCTGCTGATGGTGGCGGGCTACGACCGCTACTACCAGATCACGAAGTGCTTCCGCGATGAAGACCAGCGCGCCGACCGCCAGCCGGAATTCACGCAGATCGACGTCGAGACCTCGTTCCTCACCGAAGAGGAAAACCGGACGATGTTTGAAGGCAAGATCCGCAGCACGTTCCAGAACGTGAAGGGCATCGATATCGGCGCGTTCCCCGTGATGAAGCACGCCGAGGCAATGCGGCTGTACGGCTCCGACAAGCCCGACCTGCGCGTGCAGCTCGAATTCACCGAACTCACCGATGTCATGAAGGACGTCGACTTCAAGGTGTTCTCCGGCCCGGCGAATGCCGAGGACGGCCGCGTCGTCGCCCTGCGCGTGCCCGGCGGCGCGGAGATCAGCCGCAGCGAGATCGACGGCTACACCGAATTCGTGAAGATCTACGGGGCCAAGGGCCTGGCCTGGATCAAGGTCAACGAAGTGGG
>JAQGMT010000204.1 GCA_028292185.1 Ramlibacter sp.
CAGCACCTTGCCCATTTCGCCGGCGCGCTGGAACAGGTTCTCCTGCTTCATCAGCTCCAGGGTGGCGATGGCTGCCGCGCAGGCCACCGGATGGCCGGAGTAGGTGTAGCCGTGGAAGAACTCCACCACGTGCTCCGGCGCCTCCGTCTTCATCATGGCGTCGTACAGCTTGTCGCGGCAGATCACGCCGCCCAGCGGGATGACGCCGTTGGTGACGCACTTGGCGAAGTTCAGCATGTCCGGCACCACGCCGTAGAAGTCGGCGGCGAAGTTGGTGCCCATGCGGCCGAAGCCCGTGATGACCTCGTCGAAGATCAGCAGGATGCCGTGCTTGTCGCAGATCTCGCGCAGCCGCTTCAGGTAGCCCTTGGGCGGCAGGTACCAGCCGGCCGAACCGGCGACCGGCTCGACGATGATCGCCGCCACGTTGCTCGGGTCGTGCAGCGGCAGGATGCGCTGCTCCAGTTCCAGCAGCAGGTCTTCCTGGAACACCGGCTCCTGGTTGTGCACGTAGGCGTTGCCCGCCGGGTCGTGAATGAAGCGCAGATGGTCGACCCGCGGCAGGAAGGCGCTGCCATAGACTTTTCGGTTGGCCGGTATGCCGCCAACGCTCATCCCGCCGAAGCCCACGCCGTGATAACCCTTTTCCCGGCCAATGAAGACATTACGGTGGCCCTCGCCACGAGCCCGGTGATAAGCCAGCGCGACTTTCAGGGAGGTGTCAGCCGCCTCGGAGCCGGAATTACAGAACAGCACCTTGTTCAAGTCGCCGGGGGCCATCGCGGCAATCATCTCGGCCGCTTTGAAGGCCTTGTCATTGGAGGCCTGGAACGCGGTGGCGTAGTCCAGCGTGTCCAGCTGCTTTTTGATCGCCTCGTTGATCGGCTTGCGGTTATGGCCGGCGCCCACGCACCACAGGCTGGAAATGCCGTCGATCACCTTCTTGCCATCGTGCGTGGTGAAGTACATGCCATCGGCAGCCACGAAGATCCGCGGATCCTTGCGGAAGTGGCGATTGGGGGTGAAAGGCAACCACTGGTTGTCGAGGTTGAAATCGTTATAGGCCATGCGGTACTCCTGGGGCGAATGCGCATTTTGCGCCCTGCTCGAAGCGCAGGCTCGGCCCCGGAATGGCGAATTTGTGACACATTCAGATTCTTATATTTACAAATCGACACACATCGATTAAGCTGCTCCGACCGGCCCGGTTACGGAGGCCGGGCCACCTTTTAACAACGACGAATGTCGCAAGGAGTTCGGAATGACCAAGCTGATCAGGATCATGATGCTGGCGATGCTCGCCGTGGGATTCGCGGGCGCAGCGTGCGCCCAGGAGCGGGCGACGCTCGAGCAGGCCAAGACCATGGTGAAGAAGGCCCGCGCCTATATCAAGGAAGTGGGAGCTGAGAAGGCCTACGCCGAGATCAGCAACCCCAAGGGCAAGTTCGTCGATCACGAGATTTACATCTACGTGTACGACAAGAACCTGAACAACCTCGCCCACGGCGGCAACCAGAAGCTCATCGGCAAGAACCTGGCCGACCTGCGCGACACCGACGGCGTGTACCTCAACAAGGGTCTGCTGGATGTGGCGCAAAAGGGCGGCGGAACGTTCAAGTTCAAGTTCCTGAACCCGGCCACCAAGACCATCGAGGTCAAGACCGGTTACGCGGAGATGGAAGGCGACGTGATGGTCGGCTCCGGGGTTTACGCCGCCCAGTAACCAGCCCTCTGCGCAGGCGCCCTTCGGTGCGCCGCGCAGGCTCGCACCACGAACAACGGACTTCCCTCATGAACTTGCGCAACGTACGCATCGGCGCCCGGCTCGGCATCGGTTTCGCCCTGGTGCTGGTGCTCCTCGGCTCGGTGGTGATTGGCGGCAATCTGACCCGCGAGCGCAGCATGGCACAGCTCACGCAAGGGCTGCAAGGCGCCTTGGCCAAGGCGGCCCTCGCGGAAAAGATGCAAAGCGCCTTGCTCGAAGGGGCGATGGCGACCCGCAACATCGGCCTGCAGTCGGAAGTCGCGGCGACGCAAGCGGAGGAAGCCAAGGTCAAGGAGCAACGCAAGCGTTACGCCCAGGCGCGCGATCAGCTGGTCGCGATCGGGCTCAGCGATGCCGAGAAGGACATCCTGTCGCGCATCGCACGCCTGGACCAGGAAACGGAAGCGCCGCTGATGGAGGCCGTCGGGCAGTCACTGCTGTTCAACAACGAAGTCGCCGCGAAGGTCATCACCACCCGCATCGACCCGCTGCACCGCCAGTCGCTCGACCAGATCAACACCCTGGTCGAAATCCAGCAGACCTCGCTGCGCGAGCTGCTCGACCACACGACGGCCTCGGCGCGCCGGCTCGACGCACTGCTCTACGTGCTGGGGGCGATCGCGTTGGCCATCGGCGTGCTCTGCTCGATCGTCATCACACGCAGCATCACCAACCCATTGCGCGGCGCGGTATCGATTGCCAGGAGGGTCGCCGACGGCGATCTGTCGTCCGATTTCGCGGCCACGGGCTCGGATGAGACCGCGCAACTGCTGCGCGCCTTGTCGGACATGACCCAGAACCTGCGAGCCCTGGTCGGCGACGTCGCGGCGGGTGCGCACACGGTGGCCGACACCAGCGCGCAAATCGCCCAGGGCAACCTGGACCTGTCCCAGCGCACCGAGGAGCAGGCCAGCACGCTGGAAGAAACCGCCAGTTCCATGGAAGAACTCACGTCCACGGTGGCCCAGAACGCGGAGAACGCGCGCCAGGCAAGCCAGCTCGCCGTGGGCGCCAGCGAGATTGCGCGCAAGGGCGGCCTGGTGGTGGGCCGGGTGGTGAGCACCATGACCGGAATTTCGGAGTCGTCCCGCAAGATCTCCGACATCATCAGCGTGATCGACGGCATCGCCTTCCAGACCAACATCCTGGCGCTCAACGCGGCAGTGGAAGCCGCGCGTGCCGGTGAACAGGGCCGCGGCTTCGCCGTCGTCGCTTCCGAGGTTCGCAGCCTGGCGCAACGCAGCGCGGCGGCAGCCAAGGAAATCAAGACGCTGATCGGCGACTCGGTCGACAAGGTCGATGCGGGCACCAAGCACGTGGACGCCGCGGGCAAGACGATGGAGGAGATTGTCGAATCGGTGAAGAAGGTGAGCGACCTGGTCGCCGAGATCGCCGCCGCCAGCCAGGAGCAGAGCTCGGGCATTGGACAGGTGAACACCGCCATCACCCAGATGGACCAGGTGGTTCAGCAGAACGCCGCCCTGGTCGAAGAGGCCACCGCGTCGACCGAGTCGATGAGAGAGCAGGCGAACGCGCTGCTGCAGCAGGTGTCCAGGTTCACGCTGAGAAAAGAACAATCCGATTCGACGCACGCGGAGCCGGCGCCGCGCAGCCCGGTGCGGGCATTCGACACACCCCAACCCATCCGCGTGCGCAGCGAAAGCAAGAGGCCGCTGCCGGCCCCGTTTGCTGCGGCGCTGGGCGCTCCGATGGCCTCCAAAGGGACGCCCAACGGCGAGTGGAAGACGTTCTGAGGGGCGCGAAGAAATTTTCGCCCCTGGGCTGAATTCATACCGGCTGGTCAGCTGGCAGCGGCGCTGCGCCCTGCCACAATTGACCGGGTATGAATCACGCTTACGTCCTCACCCTCTCCTGTCCTGACCGCCCGGGGATCGTCCACGCGGTTTCCGGTTTCCTGCTCGAGCGCGGCGGCAACATCGAGGAGGCCGCCCAATACAACGACCACGGCACCGGCTTGTTCTTCATGCGGGTGCAGTTCGCCTGCGACCAGCTGAGTCACCAGGACCTGCAGGCGCAACTCACGGCGTTCGCCGCGCCGTTCAAGATGGCCTGCCAGCTGCACGCGACCAGCGCGCCGATGCGCACGGTGATCCTGGTCAGCAAGGATGGCCACTGCCTGAACGACCTGCTGTTTCGCTGGAAAAGCGGGCTGGTGCCGCTGGACATCGCGGCGATCATCTCCAACCACCGCGATTTCTACCAGCTCGCCGCCAGCTACAACGTGCCTTTCCACCATATTCCCGTGACTGCGGCAACCAAGGCGCAGGCCGAGGCCAAACAGTACGAGATCGTCGAGGCCGAAGGCGCGCAACTGGTGATCCTGGCGCGCTACATGCAGATCCTTTCGGACGAGATGTGCCGCAAGCTCGCCGGCCGCGCGATCAACATTCACCACAGTTTCCTGCCCAGCTTCAAGGGCGCCAAACCGTATTTCCAGGCGCACGACCGCGGCGTCAAATTGATCGGGGCCACCGCGCACTACGTCACCGCCGATCTCGATGAGGGCCCGATCATCGAGCAGGACGTCGCCCGCGCCGATCACAGCAAGACGGTGGAGGACCTGACGGCCATGGGCCGCGACACCGAAAGCCAGGTGCTGGCAC
>JAQGMT010000230.1 GCA_028292185.1 Ramlibacter sp.
TCGCAAAAATCGAACGCGCCGCGCTTGACCAGGTCCACGGCGGTGGGCACGTCGGCATGGCCGGTGAGAAAGATGACCGGAATGAGTTCCACCAGGCCGCGCGCCAGCAGCTTGTCGAACAGGGCCAAGCCGCTCATGCCCGGCATGCGCACGTCCAGCAGCAGGCAGCACGGGCCGGCGTTTTCGAACCCGGCTTGCAGCATGGCGTCGAAGGGCTCCGCTCCGGCAAAGGTTTCGCTCAGCAGATGGCGCGAACGCAGCAGCCAGGCCAGCGCCTCGCGCACGCTGGCGTCGTCATCGACGATAAAGACGGTGGCGTTCATGGTGGGCTGCATCAGTGCGCCCCGGGGCCGCTCGGCTCGGCCGGCAGGGTGAAGCGGAAGATCGTGCCTTGCGGCAGGTTCGGCTCGAATCCAAGATGCCCGCCATGCTGCTCCACCACGGTGCGGCACAGCGACAGGCCCAGGCCCATGCCTTCCGACTTGGTGGTGAAAAACGGCGTGAACAGCTGCTGCTGGATTTCGGCCGGAATGCCCGGCCCGACGTCGGCGACGGAAAATGCCAGCCAGTCCTTGCCGCCCGGCGCGGCGGGCCCGGGCGATGTCCTTCGCACCTCGATCAGCAGCGAGGGATGGCGCACGCGCGCCTGATCCATCGCCTGCATCGCATTGCGCGCGAGGTTCAGAAGCACCTGCTCCACCATCGTGCGATCGCACAACACCGCCGGCAGACCGGGCTCGATGCGGATCTGAACCGGCACGCCGACCTTGCGCGCCTGCAAGCTGACCAGCGGCATGATGGCGTCGAGCAAGGCCTGCGGCGTGACGGGTTCGCGCTCCTGGTCGCGCCGGCGCACGAAGTCGTGCACGCTCTTGATCACCTTGCCGGCGCGCTCGGCCTGCTCGGCGATGCGCCGCATCGCCACCTCGATGTCACCCGACGCATCGAATTCGGCGACGTCGACGGCACTCGCCGATCGCCCGCCACCGACGCGCGCCAGGGTCCCCCCGGCGCGCAGGGCTTGACGCTTCAAGAGGTTGATCGAACCGGTGGCGTAGCTGGAGATCGCGGCGAGCGGCTGATTCAACTCGTGGCTGAGCAGCGAAGCCATTTCACCGACGGTGGCGAGCCTGGCCGTGGCCTGCAGCCGTTCCTGGCTGGCGCGCGAAAGCTCTTCGATGCGGCGTTGCTCGCTGATGTCCAGGAACGCGCTCATCCAGCCGGTCTGCACCCCGTCCTTGTTGATCAGCGGCGCTTCGATGATCAGCACCGGAAGACGCGAACCGTCCTTGCGCATGAAGACCGATTCGTAGCCTTCGCGCGGCGGTGTCTGCACGCCCGAGAGACGCACCTCCTGCCGCTTCTGGTACTCGCCGGCCAGCTCCGGCGGCCAATACGGCGCGGGCATGCTGTGTCCCAGCAGCTCCTCGGCCGAGAAGCCGAGCATCTGGCAAAAGGCCGGATTGACGTAGGTGATGCGCCCCTTCAAGTCGCGGGCGCGCAGGCCCGTCACCAGAGAGTCCTCCATCGCCTTGCGAAAGGCCAGCGCGTCGCCCAGGTCGCGCTCGGCCTGCAGCCGCCGGCGCGCGTCACGTGCCAGCAGCACCAGCACCAGCACCAGCGCGATGGACATCGCCGTCACCAGAGCCGTGAGCACATTCGGGAACAGGTCGGGCGCGCCGCGCCAGCTGTCCATGCGCAGCAGCATCGTGTTGCCGGGCAGGTCGAGCAGCTGTTGCGACGTGAAGATCCGGCTGCCGCGGCGCACCGACCCATGCAGGGCCAGCCGGGTGCCGTCGGCCTCGGTGAAGGCGGCCTGCTTGCTGCGCGTCAGCTGCGGCCCCACCAGGTTGGCGAGGATTTCGCCCAGCGAATAGGTGGCCACGACATAAGCTGTGGCGTGGCCACCCGCCATTTGCGGCACGCACACCTCCATCACCTGCAGCCCCATGCCACCCTGCTGCGGCAGGAAGTAGCTGTTGGAATACGCGGGACCGCTGACACGGCGCGCCGTCGCGCAGGCGAGCGCCACGTCGGCCTGCGCATTGCCGCGGCCCAGCCGGGCGAACACCGGGGCGCGGAACGGCGACTCGGCCGATGCGATCGTCTCCAGGCCCGCATTGCGCCATTCGATGCGCATCCACTCGCGATGCTCGCGCAGCAGCGCGGCGGCGTCGTCGGTCCACGAAGCGGGCGTGGGGCGCCCCGATTGCAGTGCCTGCAGGCTTTGCGCGTTGCGCGTCAAGGCCGACCTCAGATCGGTGAGGGCATCGGCGGTATCGCGCTCGAGGCGCGTTTGCACCTGGCTGGCCTCATACCGGCCCGCCAACCAGACCAGGGTCAGCAGCACCGCGGCGACCAGCACGATCAGCAAACCCCACAGCGACCAGCGCGACGCGGCGAACCGGCGCCAGGCCGGGGACGCGGCGTCCTGCTGCGGCGCAGCCGCCGCGCTGATCTCGATTGCGCTCATATCACGCGATGCTGCAGCGCGGGCAGTTGCAGTCGCACCTGCGCAAGGTGATCGGGGTCCAGGTCGGCGATGACCACGGCCGGCCCTTCGTCACGTTCCGCCAGCACCGCGCCCCAGGGATCGACCACCATCGAATGGCCCCAGGTGCGGCGCCGGTTCTCATGCGTGCCGCCTTGGGCCGGCGCGATCACGTAGGCCAGGTTCTCGACGGCTCGCGCGCGCAGCAGCAGCTCCCAATGCGCTTGACCGGTCACATAGGTGAACGCGCTGGGCACCAGCAGAACGTCGGCGCCGAGCGCGCGATACAGCTCGGGAAAACGCAGGTCGTAGCAGACGCTCATTCCGATGCGCCAAGTGTGGCCGGCGCGGTCCTTCAGGTCGAAGGTGACCGGCTCGCCGCCGGGCTCGATCACGCGCGATTCATCGTAGCGTTCGCGGCCGTTGTCGAACTTGAACAGGTGGATCTTGTCGTAGCGCGCGACGCGCTCGCCGGCCGGCGAAAACACCAGCGAGGTGTTGCGCACGTGCGTTTCATCGCCGGCCACCAAGGGCAGGGTGCCGCCCACGATCCACAGCCCGAGCTCGCGCGCGGCCTTCGCCAGAAAGCTCTGGATCGGGCCCTCGGCCACCCCTTCGCGCACGCCCAGCTTGTCGCTGTCGCGCTGGCCCATCAGGCAGAAATACTCCGGCAGCACCGCGAGTTCGGCGCCGGCCTGCGCTGCTTCGGCCAGCAAGGCCCGCGCGCTGTCGAGGTTGGCTTGCACCGAGAACCCCGAGACCATCTGGACTGCGGCCACTTTCATGTCAGTTGCTCCCAGCGGGCCGCGGGGTTTCCGCCGCGGCGTCGGTGCGCGCCTCGGCGGCGGACTGGTGTCCGACCCTGGCGATGCGCGGATCGGCCCAGGTTCCGTCGATGTGGAATTCCTGTGTGGCCGCACGAGTGAGAGGCTGGCGCAGGAACATCTGCGCCAGGAAACTGGCCACCCCGATGGCCGGGTTGATCACGGTGGCCACCAGCGATGCGGTGCCGGCGTTGATCTCGGGCACCACCACCACCTTGAGGTCCTGCGTTTCGCGCGCGATGTCGGCGCGGCCCTCCATCAGCACGGCGGCATTCACGCCTTTCATCTGCAGATTGTTGGTGGCGGCTATGCCGTCCTCGATGGTGATGTCGCCGCGCAGGAAATCGAAGGCGAAGCCCTGGCTGAACACATCGCGGAAATCCAGCGCCAGCCGGCGCGGCAGCGATTGCAGGCTCAGCACCCCCAGCAGCTTGGCCAAACCGGGATCGGCCTTCAGGAATTGCCCGCCTTCCATATTGATATAGAAAGAGCCGTCGAGCGTCGGATAGTTCAGCGACAGCGGCGAGCCCAGCCAAGCCACCTGGCCTTCCATTCGCCCCTTGCCGCGCCGCACGACATCCTTCATGCCGAAACGCGCCAGCAGCTGGCCGGAGTCGGCGATGTCCAGGCGGAATTTCATGGCGGTGCGGCGCGGCTCGGGCGCATTGCGCGACCGCGGCTTCGCGGTGGGCGCGGCCTGCGCATCGAGCGCGACCCAGTTGCCGGTCGCACTGAACACCGCCTCGGGCATGCTGAGGTTGAGCTTGTTCAGCCGCCATTCGCGCACGCCACCCTCTCGCGCCACCGCCAGCGCGCCACGATTGACGGCATCGATCTCCAGCCGCCCCAGCTTCTTGCCACGCAGCTCGAAGTCCTCGACCACCACGTCGAGCGCAGGCAGGTTCTCGGGCTGCTGATCGAGCAAGGACTCGACCTGCGTGGCCGCCGCAGCCGCAATGGACAAGCGCGCCAGCCGCGCGTGCACCCGACCCGCTCCGGGGCCGACGGGCTGCCGGTACTCCGCGTACCCATTGAGTTCCTCCGCGTCGATGTTGGCCTGCCACACATTGCCGTCGCGCGAACCGCCAACCACCACGTTGTGCAAAGTCCGCCCTTCCACCGTCAACTCCCTGGCCCGAACCGCCACCACGGAGGGCAGATAACCGCTGGCGGGCGGCGCCGCTCGGGCTGCGGCGCGCGCGTCGACCGGGGCGCCGGCCGCGCGGTCGAGCACATTGCGCCAGGCGTCCAGGTTCACCTCCGCCAGGTTGACGTTGGCGCTCACGCCTTGCTCGGGCAGCGCCGCCGATTCACCGGACCCAAGCCCGACGGCGATGGCGCCGCGCACGACGCGCGGCTCGGCCTCACCGAGGTCGCGCACGAAGACCAGCGAAGCCACGCGGCCCAAATCCGCGGTGACTCGGTCCTGCAGCCGCGGCTCGGGCCCGCTTGCCGCAGCCAGCGATTCGCGGGTGAGGGCGTTTTCGTACCTCAAGGGCAGCACGGTATCGGCGGCCTTCACCAGGGGCGGCGGCAAGTTCAGGGCCAGGCCCTGCAAGTTGCTGGCGAGCGCCACTTCGGGCACGCCGCGCCGGAACGCGATGGTGAGGTTGTACGCGGCGCTGCCGCTTGCGTCGCGGGCCAGGCGCGAAACGAATCCGAGTTCGCGCGCTTGCCGCAGGCCTTCGGCGCTGGCGGTGCCTTGCGCGCGCAACTGGATGGTGGTCTCGCCCGCGGCGGGCAAGGCGACACCGGGCATGCCGCGGCTGCCGCCGTCCAGCCGGACGTCGCCACCCAGTGCCCGGGCCTGCGCGCCCGACAAGCTAAAGCCCCGCTCGCTGAACGCCACGGTGGCGCGCGAGCGCGAGAGCACCGGCGTGTCGGGGGTGATCTGGACGTCGTTGCCGGCCAGCACGACGCTGCCTTGGACTTTGGACTTGTGCAACGCCGCCACCGGCAGTTCCAGCTTCAGGCGCACGTCGGCGTTGCCGTTGCCGCTGGCCTTGGCCAGCGCCCGTCCGATCAAGACATTCACCGGCGAATTATTGACGAACGCCAGCGCCTCGCCGAGCGGACCGCGCACCTGGCCGTTCACCGCCACGATGGCCGGGCGGTACTCCGGGATTTCCGCGTCGGTCCGGACCTGCAGGTTGGGCGCGCCGGCGAAATGGCCGGCCGCATTCCTCACCTGCATGCCGTTGCGCTCGAACACCAGTTCACCCGAAAGGTCCGTGAGCGCGGGCCAGGTGACGCTGCCGGCCGCAGCGGTGTGCGGCGGAACGTATGCGAAAGTGACATCGCGGACAGCCGCAGTGACACGAAATTCGCCCAGCCTGGGGTCCTTGAACGGGAAGTCCCGCAAGTCGCCCCTCACCCGGAACTTGGCCGCGCTGGCTTTTCCCTGCAGCACCGAATCGCGCACGTACTCGCGCGCAGCCTTGGGCACACCGAGCGGCAAGTAACGATGCACGCGAGCGCCGTCGGCGCGGTTCAAGGTGGCTTGCAGATCGAGCACTCCCGGAAAGCGGCCGCGCGACGGGTTGCCGGTCTTCCAGACTATGCGGCCCTCGCCCTGCGCATCGGCATTGTTGAACTTCAGGTTGGAGACCGTGGCCGAAATGGCTTGGCCGTCGATCTGCCATTGCAGGTCGGCCGAAAGCTCATCGACGGCAAGCACCGGGTCCTCGAATACACCGGGCAGGTCCAAGGCGCCGTTCTCGATGCGCAAGCGGCCCTTGCCGCCGGCCTGGCTGAAATCGAAATCCACCGTGCCGCCGCGGATGCCGGGCACGCCGGCCCGCGCAACCGCACCGCTGGCCGACACCGCCGCGGGTTGCGCAGCGAGTTCCAGTTGGACGGCCCGGCCGCGTGCCTGGTAGCTCTGCACGGCATCGAGCGGACCCTGCCAGGTCGCCTGCACGCTTTCCACCAGGCCCTTGGGCGCGTACGCCACCAGCGCCGCATGCGCCGCCGGGCCAAGCGGCAGGTGGACTGCGACCTGGCCCAGCGCGAACAAGTCCAGGCGGTCGCCGCGGATCTCGCCTCGCGCCAGGCGAGCGCCTTGCGCTTCGTTCCAGGAGACGAACAGGTTGCCGCCCGGCCAACGCTGCCCGTCCTGCGTGCGGAACTGCAGGTCCTGGGTGTGGAATTCGAAGCCGCCGTCCAGGCGTTTGCCGCCGAGCCGGCCCGACATGGACTGCACGGCCAGGGGCGTCAGGTCGGGGGCCAGGCGGGCGCTGACGTCGGCCAGCACAACGTCCGCCACCGCGCCGGACAGCTGCGCCCGATCCACGTCGACCCACGCACGCACCGCCCCATGCCCTTGGCTCACGTCGATGCCGAAGTTGGCGTAGCGCTGCAGTTGCGAGACATCGACCCGCGAGAAGTCGCCATATACCTGCCCTTTCCAATCGCGCCACTGGCCGTGGTGCGTCGTCAGGAGAGGTTGTTGGAACAGCCCGCGCAGGCTGAAGCGCTCGCCCCACTCCGGCGGCGGCGTGGCGTCCAGCCGCAGCGTGTGGCTGCGCACGCCGTTGCGCATGACGAAATCGACCGCGTTCAGCGCCAGCGGCGGTGCGCCGCGCGCCTCATCGACCCAGCGCACGGTGCCCGACTTGACGACAAACTCGGTCTGCTGGAAGAACCAGTCGCCGCCGCGCCCTTCGTTGTCGCTGGTGCGCGAAAAATCCAGGCCGGCCACGAGGATGCGCCCGTCCGCGCCGCGGCGGATCTCGAGTTCCGGCCGTTCGATATACAGCTGCTCGAAGCCCAGGTTCCACAAAGACCGCGGCGACAACGCGGCGACAACGCGCGGCAGCCGCAGCGCGGTGCGCCCTTGGGGGTCCAGCAACTCCACATCGGTCAGCTCGAACGAGGGGATCAGTCCCTCGCTGCGCGCGGTGATGCTGGCGATGCGCACCGGCACGCCGAGCACCCGGCCAGCCTCGATTTCAAGGTCGGGGCGAAGCTCTCCGATTCGGGGCACAATCCAGCCATGCAGCGCTCCCCACGCCAGCAACAGCACCAGCCAGGAGAGAAGAAGAAGCCGCAACGACCATTTCGCGAACGCAGCGTAAGCCTTCAATGGACGTGACGGAGACGGCGGCGATGCGTTCATGAAAACTTAGATGTGTCAGGAATTATGACCCCCGACGGTGGCATCGGTTCAGTGCGCACAGCCGCCGTGCTGTCGGACAACGGCGCGTACCCGTCCTTTGAGGACAGCGCCGCCGGCCCGCACCGGCTGTCGTCCCATTCGCGCTTCGCGCAACGCCTGCGCCGGCGCTACGCCGCTGAACTGGCGCTGCTGCCCGCCGGCACGCCCGGCGGCGCGACGATGGCGCAAGCCTACGCCACGTTGCGCTCGCGCGGCGACGACACCGGCACCGCCCTGCGTATCCTGCGCCAGCTGGTGCTGGAGCGGCTGATCGGCCTGGACTGCGACGAGCACGCGCCGCTGGCGGTGGTGACGGGTGCCATGACCGAGCTGGCGGAGTTCGCCCTGGATGTGGCATGCGCCCAAGCCCGCAGCGACCTGGAACTGCAGCATGGCGCCCCGCTGGGCCCCGCCGGCGAACGCGCCGAGCTCTGGGTGATCGGCATGGGCAAGCTCGGCGCGCGCGAACTCAACGTCTCCAGCGACATCGACCTCGTCTATATCTACGAGCACGACGGGGAGACCGCCGGTCTGGACGGCGGGCGCGGGCGCATCAGCAACCACGAGTATTTCGCCAAATGGGTCAAGATCGTGTACGCGCTGATCGGCGAGGTCACCGAGCACGGCTTTGTTTTTCGGGTTGACCTGGCCTTGCGCCCCAACGGCAACTCCGGACCTCCGGCTGTTTCGCTGGGCGCCCTGGAGGATTACTTCCAGGTGCAGGGCCGCGAATGGGAGCGCTTCGCCTGGCTCAAGAGCCGGGTCATCGCGCCGCGCCAGTGCGTCGAAAGCGGCTCGGCCAAGGAACTGCGTTCGGCGGTGCTGCCCTTTGTCTTTCGCCGCTACCTGGACTACAGCGTGTTCGAGTCGTTGCGCGTGCTGCACAAGCAGATTCGCGAGCACGCGGCCAAGCGCAGCGCCGGCCGGCCGGAGCGCGCCAACGACGTCAAGCTGTCGCGCGGCGGCATTCGCGAGATCGAGTTCACGGTGCAACTGCTGCAGGTGGTGCGCGGCGGTCAATACCCCGAGCTGCGCACCCGCCCGACGCTGCAGGCTTTGCAGCGCATCGCCGCCGCCGGCCTGATGTCGCAGGCCACTGCCGACGCCCTGGGCCGCGCCTACGAGTTCCTGCGCCGCGTCGAGCACCGCATTCAATACCTGGACGATCAGCAGACCCATGTCCTCACCGCGGGCGACGACGACCTGGGCTGGATCGCGCGGACCATGGGCTATCCGGATTGCTGCCCCTTCCTGCACCAGCTGGACGCGCACCGCGAACTCGTGGCCCAGGAGTTCGACACGCTGCTGGGCGGCGCCGAAGAATGCAAGGGCTGCGCCGGCCCCAGGGGACCGAAGCCCGCGGCGCCCGATCTCGAGAATTTGCTCGACCAGCTGCCGCCGCTGATGCGCGAACGCGTTGCGCTGTGGCAGCGCCACCCTCGCGTGCTGGCCTTGCGCGACGACGCTCGTACCCGCCTCGTTCGCTTGCTGGCCCGCACCGCGCAATGGCTGCAGCAAGGCGTGGTGAGCGAAGAAGCCGCGGTGCGGATGGCCGACTGGGTCGAACCCCTGCTGCGGCGTGAGAGCTACCTGGCCCTGTTGCTCGAGCGCCCCGGTGTGCACGAACGGCTGCTGCGCCTCCTGGGCGCGGCCAGCTGGCCGGCGCGCTACCTGCTGCAGCACCCCGGCGTCATCGACGAACTGGCGAGCGACCAGCTCTTGTCGGAACGGTTCTCGGCCGAGGATTTCGAAACCGAACTCGAACACCGCCGCCGCTCGCTGCACATCACCGGCGAGGACGACGACGAAGCGCTGCTGAACCTGCTGCGCCGCGCGCATCACGCGGAAGTGTTCCGCACGCTGGCGCGCGACGTTGAAGGCCGCTTGACCGTGGAACAGGTGGCCGACGACTTGAGCGCACTGGCCGACGCGGTGCTGCGCGTGACGGCGCGCTGGTGCTGGGAGCGGCTGAAGGTGCGGCATCGGGACACCCCGCAGTTCGCGATCATCGGCTACGGCAAACTGGGCGGCAAGGAACTGGGCTACGGCAGCGACCTCGACATCGTCTTCGTGTTCGAGGACGACGACGAGCGCGCGCCCGAAGCCTATGCCGCGTTCGTGCGCAAGTTGATCAACTGGCTGGCCACCAAGACGGCCGAAGGCGACCTGTTCGAGATCGACACCGCGCTGCGGCCCAACGGCAGCTCGGGCCTCTTGATCACCACCTTCGACGCCTACGCCAATTACCAGCAGCGCCGCGGCAGCAATACCGCATGGACCTGGGAACACCAGGCGATGACACGGGCGCG
>JAQGMT010000240.1 GCA_028292185.1 Ramlibacter sp.
TTCACCAGTTTTTCCGGGCCGGTCGACAAGCAAGCCATGCGCGCGCAGCGGCTGCAGTACATCGAGCTGCCCGACTACATCCCGAAATCGGGCAGGCACAACCGGTGGGGCTTCAATGCCGAGGAACAGCGCACCCAGACCTTCCTCGGCATGGGTGAGGACGATATCAACGTGCACGACCAGTGGGCGGTGGAGAGCATGGGCGGCATCCAGGACCGCACCCGCGAGCACCTGGGCACGAGCGACAAGGTGATCATGGCCAATCGGCGGGTCCTGCTCAAGGCGATCGAGAGTGTGCAGGCCGGCGGCGTCGCTCCCGGCGTGGCCGATCCCGCGCTCGCAGCACAGATGATCGGGCCCGACACCGTAGATGGCATTGCGCCGGCGGGCGCCTGGCCCACATGGTGGAAGGAGCAGGTGCGCGCCAAGCGCGAAGCCGCACCGTGGATGGGCCAGGCGGCGGCGCCCGTGATCGCCGCATGAAGAGTTTCGCGCAGCGTTGCGGCATGCACGATGCTGCTCGCGCTGGCGCGTTGCGGCAGACGGCGCAGCTGATCGCAGCCGCAGGCCTGGAACTGGTGCGCTTCGTCTGGTGCGACGTGCACGGCGTCACACGCGGCAAGACATTGGTGGCGTCCGCGGCCGAGCGCGCCATGAGCGACGGCGTCGGCATGGTCAGCACCTTGCTGCTCAAGGACACTTCGGACCACACCGTCTTCAAGGTGTTCGAGCCGGGCGGCCTCGCCGACCTTCCGGGCTTCGAATGCGCAAGCAACCTGGTGTTGCTGCCCGACCCCGCCAGCATCAGGCAACTGCCGTGGACCACGGCGACGGGTTGGATGCGGGGCCAGCCCTGGTTCCAGGACGGCCGGCCCGTCGAGCTCGACACGCGCCGCGTATTGCAACGCGCGCTCGAGCGGCTGGCGAACAGCGGGCTGGCGATGCGATGCGGCCTGGAAGTCGAGTTCCACATCTATCGCATCGAGAACACGCAGGCGCAACTCGATCCGCAACAAGCTGCCTGGCCCGGCCCGGCGCCCGAGGTCAGCATGATCCACCCGGGCTACAACCTGCTGACGGAAGCCTGGTACGACATGGCGGAGGAGCCGCTGCGGATCGTGCAGCACACCGCGCAGGCGCTCGGGCTGCCGCTGCTGTCGCTGGAAATCGAGCTGGGCCCCAGCCAGGTGGAAGCCGTGTTCGACGTGAGCGATGCGCTCACGGCTGCCGACAACATGGTGCTGTTTCGAAATGGCGTGAAGCAGGCGTTGCGGCGCGCGGGCTATCACGCCACCTTCATGTGCCGCCCGCCGTTCCCGAACATCATGTCCAGCGGCTGGCACCTGCATCAGTCGCTGGTCGATGCGACCACCGGGCGCAATGCCTTTCGCCGCGACGCTCCGGAGCCCGGTTGCACGCGCATCGATGCCAGCCACACGCTGTCCGACCTGGGCGAGCAGTACCTGGCTGGCCTGCTGCAACACGCTCACTCCACCGCCGTGTTCTGCACGCCCACCACCAACGGGTTCGGCCGGTTCCGGCCGAACGCGCTGGCGCCGCAGTCGGTGCTGTGGGGTCGCGACAATCGCGGCGCCATGCTGCGCGTCATCGGCGAATGCGGTGACGAGGACACCCGGATCGAGAATCGCATCGGCGAGCCTGCCGCCAATCCCTATCTTTACCTCGCATCGCAGATCCATGCCGGACTGGAGGGCGTCGAGCGCAAGCTGAAAGCGCCGCCCGCGACCGATGCGCCGTATGCGTCATCTGCCGCCAAGTTGCCGACCAGCCTGGGAGAAGCGCTGGACGCGTTGCGCGCCGACCCGATCATCACGAATGCTTTCGGTGCGCCCTTCGTCGATTACTTCGCCCGCATCAAGGAATCGGAACTGCTGCGCTGGGAACAGGCGCAGGACAAGGACGAATTCCAGCGGCGCGAATATTTCGGCAGGTTCTGATGATCGTCGTGAATTTCGTTCCGGCGCCCGGCGCCGATGGCGGCGAGCCGCGGCAACTGCAATGCAAGACGGGGCAGAGCCTGATGCAAGCGGCGATGACGGGCAACGTCGACGGCATCGAGGCCGACTGTGGCGGCCTGATGACCTGCGCCACTTGCCACGTTTATGTGCGTGAGCCGCACGCCAGCCACTTGCCCGCGCCCAGCGAAGACGAGTCCGGCATGTTGGACTTCACGGCTGCCACTCGCAAGCCCAACAGCCGGCTGTCGTGCCAGATCCAGTTGACGCAAGAAATGGACGGGCTGACGGTGGACTTGCCCGAGACCCAGCACTGAGGCAGCGCGGGGATAATCGGCTGGCCCGCAAGGAGACAGCATGAACGCACCGCATCCCACCGCCTTGCTGCGCGAGCAGCTCTATCGCGACATTGACCCGCTGAACCTCACGCCGCTGTGGGAAGTCCTGCACGCCTTGGTGCCGCAGCAGCCGACCTCGCCTTGCGTGCCCGGGCTGTGGAAATACGAAGAGGTCCGCCCGTTTCTCATGCGCGCGGGCGAGGCCATCACGGCGGAGGAAGCGGTGCGCCGGGTGCTGATCCTGGAGAACCCCGCCTTGCGCGGCCAATCGGCCATCACGCAATCGCTCTATGCGGGCTTGCAGCTGATCCTGCCCGGCGAAATCGCGCCCAGCCACCGGCATACGCAAAGTGCCTTGCGCTTCATCGTCGAAGGATCGGGCGCATACACCGCCGTCGATGGCGAGCGCACCAGCATGCGTCCGGGTGACTTCATCATCACGCCCAGCTGGACCTGGCACGACCATGGGCACGAAGGCCCGGCCATGTCGGACGCCAGCACGTCCGGCGAGCCGGTGGTGTGGCTGGACGGCCTGGACATTCCGATGATCCGTTTCCTGGACGCCGGCTTCGCCGAGAACAACACCAGCAAATCGCAAACGGTCTCGCGCGCGGAAGGCACGAGCTACGCCCGCTACGGCCACAACATGGCGCCGGTGCGCCACGATGCGCCCTTCGGCGGCACATCCCCGATCTTCAGCTATCCGTACGAGCGCAGCCGCGAAGCGCTGGAGCGGCTCGAGCGCGATGCGCCGGTGGACGCATGGGACGGGGTCAAGCTGCGCTACCTCAACCCGCTCACGGGCGGCTCGCCGATGCCGACCATGGCCACCTTCATGCAGAAACTGCCCGCTGGATTCGACGGCAAGGGCTGGCGCCAGACCGACGGTGCGGTTTACAGCGTGGTGGAAGGCCAGGGGCGCGCAGTGATCGAGGGCGGCGGCCGCAGCTGGACCTTCGAGTTCGCACCGCGCGATCATTTCGTGGTCCCATCGTGGCACACGACCCGCTTGTCGTCGGAAAACGGCTGCGTGCTGTTCAGCTTCTCGGACCGGCCGGTGCATCAGGCCTTGGGCATCCACCACGAAGAACGGTTGTGATCGCACGGCGCGCGGCGTGACCCCGGCGCGAGCCAATCGACTACAATTCGGCGTGTGTACGGATGGGCAACCGGCACTCCGCCGGCAACTAAGAAAACATGCTTGAACGACTCGCGCGGCTGAGCGCGCTCCTGGCAGGGGCGCTGGTTTGCTTCATGGTCCTGCTGACCAGCATGAGCATCATCGGCCGGGAAACGATAGGCCGCACCGTCACCGGC
>JAQGMT010000244.1 GCA_028292185.1 Ramlibacter sp.
CTTGCCCCTGGTGCTGCCGGTGCTCGGCGGCGCGAGCCTTCCACGGGGCGCCAGGCTGCGGGTGAAGCTGGGCGAAATCGACCTCATCACCCTCGACGTGAAGGGCACGGTGATCGAGCGCCTGGACGTGGTTGCGGAGCCGATCACGGCTGAAGAAGAAGGGGAAGACGAGCCGGTCGCCGGCCCCATCGCCATCGCAGTGGACGTCAGCGAACCCACCGACACAGCCGACAGCGCGCCTGCCACGGCGCCCTGACGGCGCGGTCACGGCAAGTTGACGGGCCGTGAGGTCCCGTCGAACACGGCGAGTTATTGCGGTGTAACTCATCCGCAATAACGGATAATTAGCGCTCGTGAACCTGCGCTCGTTCAGTACCCTGCAGATAGCGCTCGGCGCCTCCTTTGCCGTGCATGCCGTCCTGCTGACGGTTCGCTTCGTCGACCCCGAAGGATTCAACCGGGTGTTCCAGGACACGCCGCTCGAAGTCATCCTCGTCAACACCAAGGCGCACGAGAAAGCCGACAAGGCCCGAGCGATTGCCCAGACGACGCTGGCCGGCGGAGGCGATGCGGCCGCAGGGCGCGCCACCTCGCCCTTGCCGCCGTCGGCCTTGACCGAGGTCGGTGAAGCCGCCGAGGATGCGCAGAAAAAAATCGAAGCCATGCAGGAGCAACAGATGCTCATGCTCGCCCGCATCAAGCAGATGCTGGCGGCCCTTCCGCCCGCCGACCCGAAGGTGTCCAATCACAATCCGGAAGCGCAGGCGCGCGAAGACAAGCGCCGGCAACTGATCAAGCTGCTGGCGGAAATCGAGCGCCGCATCAATGAAGAGAATGCCCGGCCCAAGAAGCGCTACATCAGCCCGTCCACTCGCGAAGAGGTGTACGCGATCTACTACGACGCGCTGCGCCGCAAGATCGAGGACCGCGGCACGCAGCACTTCCCCGAGGTGGCGGGCAAGAAACTGTATGGGGAACTGACGATGGTGGTGACCGTGAACTTCGACGGGAAGGTGCTGGACGCGGACGTGGCCGAAACCTCCGGCAACCTGGCGCTCGACCGGCGCGCCAGCAGCATTGCCCGCACCGCCGGCCCGTTCGGCCGCTTCAGTGACGCCATGCGCCGCAAGGCCGACCAGATCGTCGTGGTCTCGCGTTTCAAGTTCACGCGCGAGGAAACCCTGGAAACCAAGCTCACCGACCGCTGATGGCCGCCGCACACTCCACGAGCGACGAGTACTGTGTTTTCGGCAACCCGGTCGAACACAGCAAATCGCCATGGATCCACGCGCGATTCGCGCAGCTCACCGGCCAGCCCTTGCGCTATGGCAAGCGCCTCGTCGCGCGTGAAGGGTTCGCGCAGGCGGTGAGCGAATTCCGCGCGCACGGCGGCAAGGGCTGCAATGTGACGGTGCCATTCAAGTTCGAGTCGCCCGCGCTCGCGACGCGGCTCACTGCGCGCGCGCAGTTGGCGCAGGCCGCCAACACCTTGCGCTTCGACAACGATGAAGTGCTTGGCGACAACACCGATGGCGTGGGCCTTGTGAACGACATCCGGCACAACGCCGGGCTGGATCTGGCCGGGCTCGATCTGCTCGTTGTTGGGGCAGGCGGTGCCGCCTCGGGGCTGCTGGGCCCGCTGATCGGGGCAGTCCCGCGACGCATCACGGTCGTCAACCGCACGCATTCGAAAGCCGCGGCCCTCATAGAGCGCCATCACGCGCTCGCGGAGCAGATGAAAGTGGAACTGCAGGCGGCGCAGCTCACGCAGTTGCACGACAGCTTCGACGTGGTGATCAATGCGACGGCCAGCAGCCTCGCCGGCGACGCGGTTCCGGTGTCCGCGCGTGTGCTCAAGCCAGGCGCGCTGGCATGCGACCTGATGTACGGGCCGGCGGCACAAGGATTCGTCGAGTGGGCTGCATCGAACGGCGCCGCGGCTCGCGACGGGCTGGGCATGCTGGTGGAGCAGGCCGCCGAGTCTTTTCTTCTGTGGCGCGGCGTGCGCCCTCCGTCGGCGCAGGTGCTGGCGGAACTGCGCGCCAGCTTGGGCTGACATGAGGCCGCTCCTGCGCTGGATCGCGCTTGTCCTGATCGCCGCCGCCGCCTTGCAGATCTTCTTTGTGGCGCGCATTGCCTGGGCGGCGACATTCGATCCGCAGTCCACCAGCTTTGAACGCTCCGAGGCCTGGCGGGTCTGGCGGCAGAAAGGCGCGCTGCGCTGGCGCCAGCAGTGGATGCCGTACGAGCGCATCTCCGATAACCTCAAGCGGGCCGTGATCGCCTCGGAAGATGGCAGCTTCACCAATCACGACGGCGTGGATTGGGAAGCGCTGGAGAAGGCCTGGCAGCGCAACAGCGATGCCGAGGAAAGGGCCGCCCGTCAGCAGGCGCGCCAGGCGCCCCGTGCGCAACCGGCAAGGGCGAGCGCGCCGGCTCCGAAGGCCATCAAGGTTGTCGGGGGCTCGACCATCACCCAGCAACTCGCCAAGAACCTCTTGCTCTCGGGTGAGCGCACGCTGCTGCGCAAGGGTCAGGAAGTCATCCTCGCCTTCGCACTCGAGCGCATGTTGAACAAGGAACGCATCCTTGAGATTTACCTCAACAGCGTGGAATGGGGCGAAGGCGTGTTCGGCGCCGAGGCGGCGGCCCAGCACTACTACCGCAAGAGCGCGGCGCAGCTGTCGGCGTACGAGTCCGCGCGCCTGGCCGTGATGCTGCCGCGGCCGAAGTACTTCGAGAAGCTGCCGAACTCCGGTTACCTGGCCAGCCGCGCATCGACCATCGTTGCGCGGATGCGCAGTGCGGAGCTGCCATGACGACGCTGCGCATCCTCGGCATCGACCCCGGCCTGCAGACCACCGGCTTCGGCGTGGTGGACGCTACGGGCCACACGCTGGAGTATGTCGCGAGCGGCACGATCACGACCACGCACCTGGACCGCGGCAACTTGCCGGCGCGACTGAAAGTCTTGTTCGACGGCATCGCCGAGGTGAAGGAGCGCTATCGCCCCGATGTGGCGGCGGTGGAGATCGTCTTCGTCAACGTCAACCCGCAGGCCACGCTGCTGCTTGGCCAGGCCCGCGGGGCGTGCGTCACCGCCCTGGTTTCCTGCGACCTGGCCGTCGCCGAGTACACAGCCCTGCAAATGAAGCAGGCGGTCGCCGGGCATGGCAAGGCCGCCAAGGCGCAGGTGCAGGAAATGGTCAAGCGGCTGCTGCGGCTGCCCGGGCTGCCGGGCAAGGACGCAGCGGACGCGCTGGGGCTGGCCATCACGCACGCCCACGCCGGTGCGACGATGGACCGATTGGCACGCGCCGCCGACACCGCGCGCAAGACGACCGGCATGTACAAGGCGGGCCGGACCTACTGAGCTGAGGCGGGCGCGGCGCTACGAACCTACCGACCGCTGGCCTGCACAACACCGCGCGCGTCGGCACGCAACTTCTGCGCGATGTCTTGCGCCAGGCGCAGCCGCCGCAGCAGCCATGGGCTCAGATCTTCCTGCAGCGGGTCGGGCAGGTCGACGGCGCCGGGTGACTCGAATGCGCCGGCTTGCGCCGTCGGCGTCTCGCCGGTCGCCGACAGCGTGGCGGCTATGGCCTGCGCCGCTTGCTGCAAAGGCGACTGGAGCTGCTCCACTTTCAGCCGCCCGCGACGCTGCAGCAGCATCGTCTTCACCGCCGTCAGTTGGGCCAGCAACTGGTAGCTGTGGGCCAACATGCGTTCCAGATGTTCGAGCGGCGGGCGCACCGCGCGCGGTTCGGACAATGCCCGCTGCGCGGCCTGCACCAGCGCCGACAAGCTGTCATAAGCCTCGCGCCGCGCCAAACGCCAGCCCAGTTCGACCGCATTGTCCACCGCTTGCAGCTGGCCCAGAGCGAGCGCCTGCTGCGCGTGCAGGCCTTGGGCCCGAAGCACCCGCGCGACGAGCGACGGCAATTGCGTGCGCTCCCACGACGGCAGGACGTAGCTGAAGGCCCACGCAATGCCGACGCCGATCAGCGTATCGGCAATCCGCTCGGCCACCTCGAAGGAGGGATTGACCGAAGCGTTGAGCAAGTGCGCTTGCAAGAGGGCGAGGACCGTGGCCGCCACGGCGGTGACCAGGTAGCGCTTGATGGCGAACGCGTGGGCGATACCCTGCGCCAGGGTGACCGTGAGCACCAGCACCACCAATGGCGGATGCGCCGACAAGATGGCGGAGGCAAGCAGACAGCCCAGCAGCGTCCCGGCGACCCGGCTGTTGCGCCGCTCCAGGGTCTGGGCCAGGCTGCCGCGCAGGACGACCACGATCGTCAGCAAGATCCAGTAGTCGTGCGTGCCCCAGGGCAGCGCGAGCGAAATGGCCTGGCCGGTGCCGATCGCCAGCGCCGCCCGGATCGCGTGCCGCAAAGGCGGCGCATCCCAGCGCCACAAGGAGAGGAACGGGCGCCACGACCATGCGGTGGGGCTGACGAACGCCTGCCACATCGCATGGATGAAAGCGAGGTTGGGCTGCGCCTCTCCTCGCGCGAGCTGCGCCAGGCGCCGCACTTCCTCGTGGATGTAGCCGACGCGGCTGACGAGCGCGCGCGCCAGCAGGTGCGGCGAGGGGCTGCCCGACACTCCGGCGGCCTGCCCGTCGGCGCCGGCGTCGTCTGTGACCCGCGTCGTGGGCAGCGAGCGGCTGCCAATCGGCGACATCGGAATCCGGCCGAGCAGCAGCGCATCCGCCAGCTGCTCGACGCCGCCAGCCAAGGCATCGAGTTCGGCGCGCAGCGATTCCAGCACATACGTGTTTTGGGGATGCGCCTTGACCGCCTCCAAGTCGAGTTCGCAAGCGACCAAGTGGTCGCGCATATCCAGCACCTGCATCAGCATGCCGGCCAATTGCTGGCGACGCGCGGTTCGCGGGGACTCCAGCAGCAGGTCGCGCGCGGCCTGCAATTGGTCCGCGAACGCGGCCTGCTGCCTCAGCAAGCGTCCCAGCAACGGCGGCTGCCCGTCCGGGCCCAGCGCCCAGGGCGCTGTGAACTGCAGCGCCTGTGTGCGCATCAGCTGGGCCATCGCGAACAAGGTTTCGGCCAGGGCCAGCACGCGGAAGCGCGCGTTGAGCAAGGCGTTCTTGATCGTGGCGTAGATTGGGTACGCGGCCGCGCCGATGGTGAAGTACAGGGTTGTCGACAGCGCGGTTTGTTCGCCGCGAAGCGGCGGCACGGCCATCGAGAAGATCATGGCGAACATGATCGAGATCGAGATCGGCAGGCCGCGCCGGCCCCATGCGGCGCCGAGAAAAGCCAAAAACGTCGCCGTCACCAACACCGCGGCCAGGCGCCACGGGTCGGCGTGGACTGCCTGCACTGCGAAGAACAGCGGAGGGCCGATCACCGCAGCCGGCAACAAGTGCCAGAACTTGCCGCGCCGGGGGGCCGGTTGATCCGGCGGGACCACCACGATGACGCCGACAGTGGCCGCCGCGGCGGCGAGTGGGCCCAGCAACTGATGCACCAGCGTTGAGATCAACAACAAGCCGAAGGCCGCCGACAGTCCGTTGGCGACGTAGGAGCTCAGCGCGATCCGAAGCGCCCTTCGCACGAGCACGCCCCTACGACAAGCGTTCCAGGATCAACACCAGGAAGAAGCCGAAACCCGCGAGCAGCGTCCACTTCAGGACCACCAGGCCGAAGCGCTTGAAGCGGACCTCGCCCGTGCCTGCATAGAAAGCGAACGATACGCCTGCGGCGAACAACAGCAGCAGGATGGCCCAGCGAAAAACCAGCATGAAGTCGGCCTGGCCTGCTACCAGGCAGGCGCCGGGCGGGCGAAGCCCGCGGGGGCCTGCTTCTCGTCCTCGAATGTCACGAGCTCGAAGGCGTCGCGTTGCGCCAGCAATTCGCGCAGCAGCCGATTGTTCAGCGCATGGCCCGAGCGAAAGGCGCTGTACGAAGCCAGCAGCGGCTTGCCGATCAGGTACAAGTCGCCCATCGCATCGAGGATCTTGTGTTTGACGAACTCGTCGTCGTAGCGCAAGCCCTCGGTGTTGAGCACGCGGTAATCGTCCATCACCACCGCATTGTCCAGGCCGCCGCCCAGGCTCAGACCGTTGCTGCGCATCACTTCCACGTCCTTCGTGAAGCCGAAGGTGCGGGCGCGCGCGATGTCGCGCACGTACGAGCCGGAGCTCAAATCGAATTCCGCGCGTTGACCGGTGGAATCGACCACGCGATGCGCGAAGTCGATCTCGAAACTCAGCTTGTAGCCGTGATACGGCTCGAGCCGCGCCCATTTCAGGCGGTCGCCCTCGCCCTCGCGCACTTCGACCGGCCGCAGCACGCGGACAAAGCGCCGCGGCGCCTTCTGCGATTCGATCCCCGCGCTTTGCAGCAGGAAGACGAACGAGGCCGACGACCCGTCGAGGATGGGTACTTCCTCGGCAGTGATGTCGACGTAGAGATTGTCCAAGCCCAGCCCGGCGCAAGCGGACATCAGGTGCTCCACCGTGTGGACCTTCACCGCACCATTGGAAATGGTGGAAGCCAGCCGCGTGTCGGTGACCGCTTGGGCCGACACCGGAATATCAACGGGAATCGGCAGGTCGACCCGCCTGAACACGATTCCCGTGTCCGGCTGGGCGGGCCTGAGCGTGAGCTCCACGCGTTGCCCGCTGTGCAAGCCCATGCCCACGGCGCGGGTCAGGGACTTGAGGGTGCGTTGCTGGAGCATGAGGTCGAATTTTAAACGGGAGGGCTCAGCTTCTATGTAGCAGGGGTAAATTGTCAATGTCATGCATGCATGCATGCCGATGAGCGCCCGCAGCAACGCGAAGGGCGCTCACCTTTGAACAGGATCCGGCTCAGCCGGTCCTGTTCAACAAATCAGACCACTTTAAAAACGCCTCGCGTTTTTAAAGTGAAAAAAATGGGGTGGGCCACTTGCAAAGCCCACCCCCGAAGTACTGCACTTGGAGAACACCTTTTATTTCATGGCATCACGGCAGTTCAGTCGGCTTGCTTGCGCAGGAACGCCGGAATCTCGAAGTCGTCCATGCCGCCGCTGGACAGCGCGTCCACCTTGGCGGCAGCTTGCGTGCGGTTGGTGCGCCAAACGCTTGGGACCGCCATGCCGCCGTAGTCGGGCTGGGTCGTGCCGACGCTTGCGAGACCGGGGCCTGACACCGCCGTGTGGATGGTCGGCACATTGAACGGCACGTTGTCGGTGCCGGTGCGCAGCACCTGCAGCGGCGGCGCGGTGCGGCGCTGGCCTTGGCGCGACAGCCCGGTCGCAACCACCGTCACGCGCACTTCGTCGACCAGGTCGTCGTCATAGGCCGTGCCGTAGATCACGTGCGCGTCGGGCGAGGCGTAAGCGCGGATGGTGTTCATCGCCAACTTGGACTCCGACAGCTTGAGGCTGCCCTTGGCCGCGGTGATCAACACCAGCACGCCCTTGGCGCCGGAAAGGTCGATGCCTTCCAGCAGCGGACAGGCGACCGCCTGTTCGGCGGCGATGCGGGCGCGATCGGGCCCGTTGGCCACTGCCGTTCCCATCATCGCCTTGCCGGGCTCGCCCATCACGGTGCGCACGTCTTCGAAGTCGACGTTCACGTGGCCGGGGACGTTGATGATTTCGGCGATGCCGCCCACGGCGTTCTTCAGCACGTCGTTCGCGTGGGCGAATGCTTCATCCTGCGTGATGTCGTCGCCGAGAACGTCGAGCAGCTTCTCGTTCAGCACCACGATCAGCGAATCGACGTTGGCTTCAAGCTCCGCCAGGCCTTGGTCGGCATTGGTCATGCGACGGCCGCCTTCCCAATCGAAGGGCTTGGTCACCACGCCGACGGTGAGGATGCCCATCTCCTTGGCGACCCGCGCGATCACCGGCGCGGCGCCGGTGCCGGTGCCGCCGCCCATGCCCGCGGTGATGAACAACATGTGCGCGCCGCTGATGGCGTTGCGAATGTCGTCCACCGCGGCCTCGGCAGCCTCGCGGCCTTTCTCGGGCTTGCTGCCCGCACCCAGTCCGCTCTGGCCCAACTGAATGGACTTGTGCGCGGCGCTGCGGGACAAGGCCTGCGCGTCGGTGTTGGCGCAGATGAACTCCACGCCTTGCACGCTGCGCCCGATCATGTGTTCGACCGCATTGCCACCGCCGCCGCCCACGCCGATCACCTTGATTTGCGTGCCCTGGTTGAACTCTTCCACTTCAATCATTTCGATGCTCATTACATTCTCCTGATTCCGTTGCAGTTGCCAATTTGAGAGATCGTGTTTTCTGTCATCCGGGTATTGCCGGCGGGTCGTTGCATCGCCATCGCACCTTTCTGAAAAATTGCGGGCTGCCCCTGGCCAGCCAAAGCTTGTTGGTCATGGCTAGAAGTTCCCCACGATGAAATCCTTGAAGCGGCCGAAGGCCGTCTTCATCGATCCGTTTTTCTGCGCCACCTTCAGCCCGCGCATGCGCGCCAGGCGGGCCTCTTCGAGCAGCCCCATCACGGTGGCGGCACGAGCCTGGGCGACCATGTCGGACAAGGCGCCGGTGTACTTCGGCATGCCGCGACGCACGGGCTTCAGGAAAATGTCCTCGCCCAGCTCCACCATGCCCGGCATCACCGCGCTGCCGCCGGTGATCACGATGCCCGACGAGAGCACTTCTTCATAGCCCGACTCGCGCACCACCTGCTGCACCAGCGAAAATATCTCCTCGACGCGCGGCTCGATCACGCCAGCCAGCGCCTGCTTGGACAGCATGCGCGGGCCGCGATCGCCCAGACCGGGCACCTCGACCTGCTGGTCCGGGTCGGCCAGCAGTTGCTTGGCGAAGCCGCTGTCCACCTTGATGTCCTCGGCGTCCTTGGTCGGCGTGCGCAAGGCCATGGCGATGTCGCTGGTGATCAGGTCGCCGGCGATCGGGATCACCGCGGTATGCCGGATGGCGCCGTTGGTAAATATGGCGACGTCGGTCGTGCCGGCGCCGATGTCCACCACCGCGACACCCAGTTCGCGCTCGTCCTCGGTCAGCACGGCGAGGCTGGACGCCAGTGCGTTCAGCATCAGCTGCTCCACTTCCAGCCCACAGCGCCGCACGCATTTGATGATGTTCTCGGCCGCGCTCTGCGCGCCGGTCACGATGTGCACCTTGGCTTCCAGGCGAATGCCGCTCATCCCGATCGGCTCTTTCACGTCCTGGCCGTCGATCACGAATTCCTGCGGCTCCACCAGCAGCAGGCGCTGGTCGGTCGAGATGTTGATGGCCCGCGCCGTCTCCACCACCCGCGCGACGTCGGCGGGGGTCACTTCCTTGTCCTTCACGGCCACCATGCCGCTGGAGTTGATGCCGCGGATGTGGCTGCCGGTGATGCCGGTGTAGACGCGGGTGATCTTGCAATCCGCCATCAGCTCCGCTTCTTTCAAGGCCTGCTGGATGCTCTGCACCGTG
>JAQGMT010000272.1 GCA_028292185.1 Ramlibacter sp.
CGCAACCACCAGAGCAGCAGCGTGTCTTCGCCGGCCAGGCGCTCTTCGATGTGCTGCGGTGTGTTCCTGCCCTGGAACAGCCGACCGAACGCCGCGCCGATGTAGCCGCCGCCCGAGACCGTGGAGACATAGTCGAAGCGCCGCAGGCTGGAGGCGCGCGCCAGGCCTCGCAGCAAGCCGAAGCAGAAGGTGGCGCTGCGAATGCCGCCGCCGGACAGGGCCAGGCCCCAGACGCTGTCGCCTTCCACGCCCGCTTGCGCGCGCCGCTGCTCGAGCGCCGCGCGATCCATCGCCTGCGGGGAGATGCCCATGCCCCTTGCCTCCCTGGGGCTTACGCCCTTTGGCCGCGTTGTAGCACAACAGTACGCGTCTGGCTAGGCGTGCCCGGCAAAAGCGCTTAGGTCATGCGAGGCGACTTCACCCCTCGATGCCGCACCTTGCGGCGGCAGGCGCTATCGAAGCCGCACCCATTCGTCGTCGCCCTCCTTCACTTCGATGAGGTGCGCATAAGCCTCGACCAGCGCCGGCATGTTGGCGAGACCATGCTCCTTCGGGTCGAAGGTGGGGTCCAGCCGCTTCATCATCTGCCAGACCTCCACCTTCTTCACCCACGCATCGCCCCGCGTTTCGGACAACAAGCGCACCGCGCGGCGCAGCAGATCGCCGGCCGCGTCGCCACCCGCTGCGCGCTCGGGCGCGGCCGGCCGAGTTGCTTGCTCGGCCGGAGCGGGCGGCGCCTGCTCAACCAAATTTTCGTAATAGCGAAACTCGTGACAGCTCTTGGCCCAGTGCCGATTGGTCGACTTGCGGGCGCCCACGCCGATCAGCGTCCGGCCGGCGGCCTTGATCTTCTGCGACACCGGCATGAAATCGCTGTCGCCGCCGACGATGATCACCGTGCCGATGTGCGCGAAGCGCGCCAGGTCTTCGGTGGCGTCCAGACACAACTTGATGTCCGCGCCGTTCTTGGCGCCGCCGCCCGGCGGGAACAGCTGGATCAGTTCCACCGCGTTCTGCAAGAGCGCATCGCGGTACCGCGCGAAAAACTGCCAGTTGCAATACGCCCGGTTGATGGCGATGGGGCCGAACGAAGCCGCCAGCTCGACCACGGCCTGGACATCGATCAGCGGTTCCTGCGGCTTGAAGCGGTTGTCGGGCCGGGCGTAGGAGCCGGGCTCCTTCTCCTCGCACAAGCTCGCATGCAGGTTTTCGAAATCCCAGTACAAGGCGACCGACCGGTCGCACGCGGCATTGGACATACAGCCCTCCATCCTTCGAGAGTACCCCATGCAAACCATCGCGCAGCGATGAGCCTGTAGGCCTGGCCTTGCGGCGACTTCAGACGCCGGCCCATCCCTCGGCCGTGCTCCGCGCGGCATATTGGAGTGGTATCGCGCACTGTCACGCGCGAGCAAGGAGTTGTCGATGAAACGTTATTGCCTGCTTGCCTCTTTGGGCGCCATCGCGCTGGCCGGTTGCACCGTGGTGCGCCCCGTGGCCTACCAACCCGTGGTCACGCCCGCACCTGTTGCCGTCCCGCCGACCGTCGTGTTGCAGGCGGATCCCGCCGCGCCCGCCAGGGCCGGCGAGGGAATGTCACGCTAGCGAAGCGGCAGGATCACGGAGAATTCAGCGCCCTGCCCCAGGCCGGCGCTGAAAACTTCGAGCCGCCCACCATGCAGGGCCACCAGGCCCCGGCTGAGCGCCAGGCCGATGCCCAAGCCGCCTTCGGAGCGCTCCAGCGCGGACGACACCTGCGAGAACATCTCGAAGATGAGGCGTTGCGACTCGGGCGCCAGGCCGATGCCGTTGTCGCGCACCCGCAGCACCAGATCCAAGCCGGCAACTTCCACGTTCAACTCGATGCGGCCGCCCTTGTCGGTGTACTTGGCCGCGTTGGACAGCAGGTTGGACAGCACTTGCGCCAGCCGCAGGCGATCGGCCGACAGCTGCACCGGCTGCGCCGGCAGCTTGACTTGCAGCTGGTGCCCCTTGGCCTCGATGGCGGGTCGCGCGGTTTCGATCGCCGCTTCCACCACCGCGCTCAGGTCCACCGTCTCGCGCCGCAGGTCGAGCTTGCCGCGCGAGATACGCGAGACATCCAGCAAGTCGTCCAGCAGCAGCGCCATGTGGCCGACCTGGCGCTCGACGATGTCCAGTGCCCAGCGCCTGCGCGCGTCGCTGGCCTTGTCCGATTTCGCCACCATCGCCGCCTGCCGGATCGGCGCCAGCGGGTTGCGCAGTTCGTGAGCCAGGGTGGCGACGAACTCGTCCTTACGGCGATCCGCCTCCTTCAGTGAATTCACGGCGCGCACCTGTTCGGTCACGTCGTGGCCTTGGGCGAACACACCGACGACCTGGCCTTGCGCATCCACAACCGGCTGGTAGATCAGGTCGACGAACGTCTCGATCGCCGCGGCGCCGGGTTCGCGCTGTGCCAGGAAACGCACGCCCCGGCCGATGAACGGCTTGCCCGAACGCACCACCTCCTTCAGCAGATCCTCGAAGCCCTGGCTGCGCGCTTCGGGCAGCGCCTCGAAGGCGGGCAGCCCTTCGATCTGCCGGTGCCCCACCAGCTGGTAGTAGGCCTGGTTGACCATCTCGAAAACGAAGTCCGGCCCGCGCAGCAAGGCGATGAATCCGGGCGCATTGTCGAACCAGGTGCGCAGCGTGCGGGCTGCGTCCTGCGCCTCCCCGATCAGCTGGTCACGTTCGAGTTCGGCATTCACACGCGCCGTATCCTCCGACACCGCGCAGAACAGGCCGCCGATGCTGCCGTCTTCCTTGTAGATGGGGCTGTACGACCAGGTGAACCACGCTTTCTCGGCGAAGCCCCTGCGCTCGAGCACGAACGGCACACGCTCGTTCCAGCTGGCCTCCCCCCGCTGCATCACGGCCTCCACTTGTGGCGCCACTTCAGTCCACGCCTCGTGCCACAGGGCGCGGGCGGACCGGCCCATCCCTTCGGGATGGCGACTGCCCAGGATGGGCACGTAGGCGTCGTTGTAAATATTGATGAGGCTCGGCCCCCACCAGATGAATATCGGAAAGCGCGAATTCAGGCAGATGCTCGCGGCGGTGCGCAAGCTGTGCGGCCACTGCTCGATCGGGCCCAGCTCGGTCGCGCCCCAATCGGTACCGCGAAACAGGCGGCCCACTTCCGTCTCCGGCAGCCCGGGCAGGCTGCCTGCATTCAGTGGCATCCGATGTGCTTGTCTGGTCATGAACCACCAGTCTACGCGCCGAGGCTGCGGGCTAACTCAGCAATTCGAATATCAGCCGCCGCGCTTGCGCAACGGATCCAGCAACGGCTTCAGGCCGTTGTGATCGATCTCCAGCATCAGCGCGAGCAAGCGTCCCAACTCGCCGGAAGGAAAGCCTTCGCGCGCGAACCAGGCGAGGTAGTTCCCCGGAAGATCGGCGATGACGGTGCCCTTGTACTTGCCGTAAGGCATCTCGCGGGTGACGAGAAGCTGCAGCAGCGCCGGGTCCATCGCGGGCGGGTCGGTCATCGGAAATTCACCTTGGTCTCGCCACGTCGATCTCGATCCGCATGCGCAGCAGTCTAGCGCGCATAATTTTGCACTCCTGCCCTTCGAGCCGATATCCGCAACGGGGGAACACCGCAAGCTCTGGCGACAAACATCATGAACGAATCTTCCCGCCCTTCCGTGACTTCAATCCGCACGTCCTTCGCCCAGCGGCTCAAGCAACCTGGCCTCGTCGTGGCCCCCGGCGTGTACGACATGGTCTCGCTGCGCCTGGCCGACAGCTTCGGCTTCGAGGCGCTGTACATGACCGGCTTCGGCACGGTGGCCAGCCACCTCGGCCTGCCCGACGCGGGCATCGCCACCTACACCGACATGGTGTCGCGCGTGAAGGCAATGGCGGGCATGGCGCGCACACCACTGGTCGCGGACGGCGACACCGGATACGGCGGCTTGCTGAACGTGAGCCACACGGTACGCGGCTATGAAGCCGCGGGCGCCACCGCCATCCAGCTGGAAGACCAGGAGTTTCCAAAGAAGTGCGGCCACACGCCGGGCCGCCGCGTGATCGCGATGGCCGACATGGTGCGCAAGATCAAGGTGGCCTGCGACTCGCGCGACAGCCGCGACTTCCTCATCATCGCCCGCACCGACGCGCGCACGACGCTGGGCCTGGACGAAGCGCTGCGCCGGGCCGAGGCTTACGAGAAAGCCGGTGCCGATATCCTGTTCGTCGAGTCGCCCGAATCGGTGGAGGAGATGCGAACGATCGGCCGCAGCACCGGCCTTCCGCTGGTGGCCAACATGGTCGAAGGCGGCCGCACACCCGTGCTTTCGCAAGCCGAGCTGGAGGCGGTCGGCTACAAGATCGCCATCTTCCCGGTGACCGCCTTGCTCGCTGCCACCGAAGCCATGCGCAATGTGTACGCCAGCTTGAAGCAGCACGGCTCATCCACCGCCCTGCCCGTTCCCTTGATGCCGTTCCAGGACCTCACCAAGCTGATGGGGTTCGAGGCGGTATGGGCTTTCGACAAGCGCTACGCCGAGGTGGAATAGTCCAGGCACGCCGACGCACCACACAACAACAAGCAGGAGACTGACACATGACCCGCTCACCCATTGCGTTTCGCACGACGGCAAGCGCGCGGCGCCGCTGGCTCGCCACCGCGGCCGCGTGCATCGTCGCCGGCATGACGCTCCCGGCCGCCGCACAGGACACCTACCCCAGCAAGCCGATCCGCCTGGTGGTGCCTTTCACGCCCGGCGGCGTGACGGACACCAGCGGCCGCGTCGTCGCCGAGTTCCTGTCCAAGCGGCTTGGCCAGCAGGTACTGGTGGACAACAAGCCCGGCGCGTCGGGCAACATCGGGACCGCGATGGTCAAAGCGGCGGCGCCCGACGGCTACACCTTGGTGCTGGCGTTCGACGGCACCATGGTCATCAACCCGCATGTGTTCCCGAAAGTGCCGTTCGACACGCTGGCCGACTTCACGCCGATCGGAAAGATCGGCGATGCGGTGCTGATCCTGGTGGCGTATCCCGATGCTCCCGTGAAGACGCTTGCCGACGTGATCTCCGTCTCGAAATCCAAACCCGGTGGGCTGGCGTTCGGAACCTCGGGCACCGGCGGCACGCCGCACATTGCCGGTGAACTGCTGAAGATGCGCACCGGCGCCAACCTGGTCCACATCCCGTACAAGGGCGGCGGCCAGGCGATGACCGACGTGCTCGGCGGACAGATTCCACTGGTCTACACCGCCGTGGCGGGCGCGCATGGGTTCGTCAAGAGCGGAAAGCTGCGCGCCATCGCGGTGTCCAGCGCGCAGCGCACCTCCGCCCTGCCCGAGGTTCCCACCTTCATCGAATCGGGCGTGCCGGACTTCGTGGTGAATTCGTGGGTGGGCATCCTCGCGCCCGCGGGCTTGCCTGCGCCCATCGCGCGACGGCTGAACA
>JAQGMT010000284.1 GCA_028292185.1 Ramlibacter sp.
TCCTCGGCCTCGTTGACGAAGTCCATCGTGCGATAGGGATGGTCCCAATCCCCCAGCACGCCCAGGCGCTTGAAGTCGGCCATCTGGATGGCGATCTGCTCGGTGGCGAAGGCGCGGCTCCTGGCCTGCATCTCGTCGCGGCTCAGGTTGCGGCCGTACTTCTTCTCGATGGCGTTCTCGATCGGCAGGCCGTGGCAATCCCAGCCCGGGATGTAGGCGGCGTCCAGCCCCTTGAGCTGCCGCGCCTTGACGATCATGTCCTTCAGGATCTTGTTGACCGCATGCCCCATGTGGATCTGCCCGTTGGCATACGGCGGACCGTCGTGCAGCACGAACTTCTCGTTCTGGCAGCGCGCGGCTCGCAACTTCTTGTACAGGCCCTGGTCTTCCCACTCCTTGACCCAACCCGGCTCGCGCTTGGGCAGGTCGCCGCGCATCGGGAAGGGCGTGTCGGGCAGGTTGAGCGTGGCTCGGTAATCGGTCTTGTCTGCTGTCTTGTCGGTCATGGGGGCCTTGAACGGTAAATGAGGACTGTCGTCCCGGGCCGCACCCGGGATCGCTGATTGCGGCCGGGCCGGCCGCAATGGCATCACCGTCTAAATTCGGTCGCGCGTGGTCTGGCGGCGCGTCGAGGCAAAGTACGCACGAGCATCGTCGCAGTCCTTGCGGATGCCCTGGGTCAAGGCGTCCAGACCGTCGTACTTCAGCTCGTCGTGCAGTTTGTGCAGCAGTTCCACGCGGATGATTTTACCGTAGCCCCCTTCTTCGCCGAGGCTGGCGGGCCATTGCAGGCAATGGGTCTCCAGCAGCACGCGTCCGCCGTTCGCGTCGTGCGGGTCCAGGGAAGGGCGGATGCCGAGGTTGGCCACGCCCTCCAGCGGATCGGCCGCCAGGCCGTGCACCAGCACCGCGAAGATGCCGCCGGCAGCCGGCTTCCAATGCGAAAAGCGCAGATTCAGCGTGCGCATTCCCATGGGATGCCGGGCGTCCTGGCCGAGTTGGCGCCCCAGCTTGCGCCCGTGCACCACGTGCCCGCTGATGCTGTAGTGCCTCCCAAGCAGTGCGGCCACGCGGTCCATCTCGCCGCGGCCCAGGGCCTCGCGCACCGCCGAACTGGAGACCCGCAGGCCATGCACTTCATAGCTGTTCATGCGCGCGACGTCGAAGCCCTTCGCGTTGCCCAAGGCATCCAGCATGGCGTAATCGCCCGCCCGTTTCGCGCCGAAGCGGAAGTCGTCGCCGACCAGCACGTACCGCGCGCCCAGGCCGCGCACCAGAACGCCATCGACGAAGGCTTCGGGAACTTGCGAGGACAGCCGGGAGTCGAATGGAAGCACCACGCACTGGTCGACATCGCAGCGGGCGAGCTCTGTCAATTTGTCGCGCAGCGTGGCGATGCGGGCGGGGGCGAGTTCGGGCTTGCGCGCCATCGCGGCGAAGAAATCGCGCGGATGCGGCTCGAAGGTCAGCACGCAGCTGGGGACGCCCCGGTGCCGCGCTTCGTTGTTCAGCAGCGCCAGCATGGCCTGGTGGCCGCGATGCACCCCATCGAAGTTTCCGATGGTCAACGCGCAGCCGGGCGCGATGCCGGGATGCTTGAAGCCCCTGAATATGTGCATGAAGCGAAGTGGTATCTTTTTGATAGCAGCTTGTGCACGCCGGGAAAGCAACACGGGGCATATCCCTTGCGCGTGCCGCGGCGAAAGCAGGTATATTGTGCTGTACAGCGCGGCCGGGTGCCGGCCTCGCTCCCGTCGTGGTGTCATGCCGTAACAAGGAGCGCGTTTTGAAGGTGTTGAAGCTGTCGGCCCAGGGCCTTCCCCAGTCGTGGATCTCGCTGGAGCAGGCCGTGCTGCACTACGCCGCCGGCGAAGTGCGCTGGGAAGTGGGCGCGCAGATCGCGCTGTTCCGCGGCGGCCACAACGCCACCACGGGCCAGCAGTCGCAGATCGGCGTGAGCAGCATCATCGGCACCAAGGGCGTGCCGAACATCAATCCGTTCGACCTCAAGCCCGGCCTTACCAACGGCAAGCTGTTCGCCCGCGACCGCAACGTCTGCGCGTATTGCGGCCACGACTTCCACGAAGATGAGCTCACCCGCGAGCACATCATCCCCTTCGCCCAGAACGGCCGCGACCACTGGATGAACGTGGTGACGGCCTGCCGTGCCTGCAACCACCGCAAGAGCAATCGCACGCCGGAACAGGCGCGCATGCCCTTGATCTACGCGCCTTATATCCCGAGCCTCTGGGAAGATTTCATCTTGCGCAACCGCCGCATCCTGGCGGACCAGATGGAGTTCTTGATGGCGCATCTGCCCAAGAACTCGCGTTTGCATTCTTGAAACGCTGGGCAAGTCGCGCGAGAGTCAGTAAGTCAGTTCGAGGACGGTGACTTGGTTGTCGGCGGCGGGCCAGACGCGACCGACTACACGTTCGCCATTGAATTCAGCAACCACGCTGCGTGGCGCGGCGCTGGTGAGCTTGATCTTCGAGGTGGAGACGCCGGCACCGGGCACGGCGCCCGGGGGAGGCGATTGGCCGTCGAAGGACATCGTGTCGCGCGCCGGATCGAAGTAGCCGCGCGGGCGTGTCATCGTGACAATCGCAGGCGCGCTTTTGTCGGCATCCGCGATGCGCTCGGGCCGCAGGTTCACGACGCTGCTGGAGCGCGGGAACGCGCTGCGATAGATGTGGGTGG
>JAQGMT010000287.1 GCA_028292185.1 Ramlibacter sp.
AAAGGGCGTCCTGGTGAAGATCCGTGGGAACCTGACGACCAACGACGGCGAGATTGCCGTGAACTGGGCGCTCGAAGCCCACGGAATCCTGCTGCGCGCCGAGTGGGATGTCTCCCGCTATCTCGCCAGCGGCCGGCTGGTGCATGTACTTGAGGGTTACGCGAGCCCCGATGCGGACGTCTACGCCGTCTATTTGCAGCAGCACCGCACGTCGGAGCGCGTCCGGGCGTTGGTCGACTTTATCGCGCAAGCTTTTGCGCAAAAGCGCAAGGGCGACGCTTGATCTCTGCTTGCTCCGACTTGCCGAGCTCCGCGGCCGCGCGGCGCCCGGCGTACACTGCGCCCACCTCTACCCCAGGAGACTGCCATGTGGATTGCCATACTGCGTATGCTTGCGGCGGCCGCCGCGCTGATCGCGCCCGCCGCGTCGGTGCTGGCGGACGAATACCCCAGCCGCCCGATCGCGCTGGTGGTGCCCTTCACGGCCGGCGGTCCGACGGACACCTTGGGACGCATCCTGGCGGAACGCATGGGGCGCACGCTGGGGCAAACCGTGCTGGTGGAAAACGTGACCGGCGCCGGCGGCACGATCGGCAACAACAAGGTCATCAAGGCGGCCCCGGACGGCTACACGGCGATGATCGGCCACATCGGCACGCACGTGCTGGCGCCCGCCGTGCAGGGCCTGCCCACCAACTACCTCAATGACTTCGAACCGGTGGCGCTGGTCGCGACCAACCCGCAAGTGATCGCGTCGCGCAATGGCTTCCCGGCGAAAAACCTGCAGGAGCTCGTCGCCTTCGTGAAAGCCAATCCAGGGAAGGTTTCGTATGGCACCGGCGGTCCGGGCACACCGTCGCACATCATGGCCGCGGACTTCAGCCAGAAGATAGCGCCGCTGAACATCATTCACTATCGCGGCTCCGGGCCCGCCATGCAGGATGTCATCGCGGGCCACGTGGACCTCTCGTTCGACCAGGCGGCCACGGGCCTGACTTTCGCCCGCGCCGGCAAGGTCCGCGCCTATGCGGTTACCTCCCCCACGCGCGTGCCCTCCGCGCCCGATATCCCCACGGTGGACGAAGCCGGCCTGCCTGGCTTGTACATGTCGGTGTGGCACGGCATCTGGTTGCCCAAGGGAACCCCGCCCGAAATCGTCGCCCGGCTGAACGGCGCGGTGCGCGAAGCGCTCGCCGATCCCGAGGTCCGCAAGCGTTTCGCGGAGCTTGGCCAGGAAATCCCGCCGCCCGAACAGCAGACCTTCCGCGGCCTCGCAGCCCTGCACAAGGCCGAGACCGAGAAGTGGGTTCCCATCATCAAGGCAGCCAACATCCGCGCGAATTGAGGCGGCGGCCGGCGCCGTCAGCCCCGCATTCACGCCCAAGCTTATTGCTGCGGAACCGGGTAGGCCTGGTTGGGCATGCCGGGCACCACCGTCCAACCACCCTCACACGTGGTGACGTACGGATAGTAGGCGCCGGCGGCGTCGCAGTAATACGCACCCGCCGGCGCTGACTGCAACGGGGCGTAGGGATAGGCGTAAGGGTAGGTGTAGTACAGATAGGGCGACGCGTACAAAAGCCCTGCGCCGCCAATCAGGACAAACGGGGCGAAGTTGCCGCGATGGCGGAAACCGCGTCCCGCGAATCCGTTGTGCCGGCCGCCGGAGAAGTTGTGGCCAGCACCCACACTGTTGGCGCCGATGTGCGCGCCACCACCTCCGTGCATATGTTGCGCCTGCGCCGCCGGGCTCAGCAGCAACACCATCGATGCCATCGCCGCCAGAGCGCATCTCGACAGCAAGCTTGCGGCACCAGCCGTGGATCGCGAGTTCATGATCGTCTCCTTGACGTGAACTTGTTTGATCTCCATCCGGTCAATCAGTGCCAGCCATTCACAACAATTCGCAAAATGAGTCTGCTTGCCACAGCCGCGCGTACCGCACGACTGTGGCTTTAGTGACAAGGGCTTAGCGGCCGTCACCGTCCGAGTCGCCGGGCACGGCGCGCTCGACGGTGTTGCTCACGCGCTGCCACGCATCGCGCGTCGCGTGCTTGGCGTGCTGCCACTCCAGCGATGACTTGCCGCGTGCACCGCTCCAGTCGCGGCTGAGCTCGGGCTCGACATCGTCGAACGAGCGATCGGGATACTTGGAATACGAGTCCGCGCCATAGCGGTAGGCGGGTGAGTAGTCTTCATACGTCGCGCCCTGCTTCACGTAGGGACGGCTCGAGTAGTTGTCCTTCCAATAGGCATCTTCCACGACGGGGTCGGCGCGCATGCTCCTGCCCGCGACGGCGCCCACCACCGCGCCGACAACGGCGCCGATCGCCGCACCGGCCGGGCCCGTCAGGCCGCCGGCCATCGCGCCCGCGGCCGCGCCACCGGCGACGCCGCCGGTCACACCGCCCACCACCGCGCCCGTGCCGGCCTTGGCTCCCGGGTGATCCTTCTTGTCGCTGGGGTCTCGTTTGTCGTTCATGACATGTCCTTTGATTTCGTTTGCGGGACCGCCAGATTACGGCCGGGCAGCGGCTCTTGGTCTGCGAATTGCCGCTTCGTGTTGTAGGCACTGGCCTACTGTCCGGCACCGAGCTCGACGGCGGTTTTACGCTGTTGCCAAGCTCGCGCGTACGCGGCACGATGTTCGATGCGCCGCGGGAAACTTGCGTCCCGCCGTGCCACCGATGTCCGTGCTGTGGCCTCGATACGTCTTCGTCCTCGTGCTGTTGCTCGTGCTCACCGCATGCGGGGGCGGTGGCGGATCGAGCCCGGCGCCCTCGGCGCGCAACAGCATCGCGCTGACGACCTTCGCCACCGGCTTGTCCAGCCCGGTCGATCTGCAAGCGGTGGACGACAACAGCGGGCGCTTGTTCGTCGTCGAGCAGGCGGGAACGATTCGAATCTTGCAAGCCGGCACCTTGCTGGCCAGACCCTTTCTCGACATCCGCTCGCGCGTGAACTTCGCGGGCGAGATGGGCCTGCTGGGGCTGGCCTTGCATCCGGGCTTTGCGCAGAGCCAGCGCTTCTACGTGAACTACGTGCGGCTGCTGGGCACCGGACAAATCCAGAGTGTGATCGCGGAATATCGCGTCTCCGCTGCCGACGCGAACCAGGCCGACCCGGCCAGCGAGCGCATCCTGCTGACGGTGAACCAGCCCTTCACCAATCACAAAGGCGGGCAGCTGGCGTTCGGCCCGGACGGGTTCCTCTACATCGGCCTGGGCGACGGCGGCGGCGAGGGCGATCCGTCAGGCAATGCCCAGAACCTGCAAACGGTCCTGGGCAAGATGCTGCGCATCGACGTCGATCGCTCCACCGGCGCCCTGCCCTACGGCATCCCCGCGGACAATCCTTTTGTCGGCGGCGCCGGCTTGCCGGAGATCTGGGCGTATGGCTTGCGCAATCCATTTCGATTTTCTTTCGATGTGCCAACGGGCCGGCTGTTCGCGGGCGATGCGGGGCAGGACCTGTTCGAAGAAGTCGATCTGCTGCAAAGGGGCGGCAACTTCGGCTGGAACATCATGGAAGGCCTGCACTGTTTCAAGCCGGCCATCGGCTGCAACATGAGCGGCCTGGTGTTGCCGATCGCGGAGTACACGCATGCCGAAGGCGCGGCGGTGATCGGCGGCTTTGTCTATCGCGGGTCGGCCATCCCGGCGCTGGTGGGCAGCTATGTCTTCGGCGACTTCGGCTCGGGCACCATCTGGCGCCTGACGCAAGACGCTTCCGGCGCCTGGCAACGCGTGACGCTGTTCACCGGCGGACCCAACATCAGCTCGTTCGGGCGCGATGCCGCCGGCGAACTCTATGTGATGGACTACGGCGCGGGAGCGATCCTGAAAATTTCGCTCTAGCTAAGGTCGCTGCTCTGGTTGGCGCGCGTTACCCGAGCTCGCTCGCGCCCGGTCAAGCGGCTGCCGCTGCGCAAGCTGCGCGAGCACTGACTCCAGCTGCTCGAATTCGACGGGCTTGGTCAGGTGCTCGTCGAAGCCGGCCTGCTTCGTGCGCTGGCGGTCGCTCTCGCCGCCCCACCCCGTGATGGCAACCAGCCGCAGGTCCGCGCCTTCGGGCGCGCTGCGAATGCGCCGGGCCACCTCGTACCCGTCCATGCCGGGCAGGCCGATGTCGAGCAGCACCACCTCCGCGTCGAACGACGCCAGCTGCTCAAGCGCCGCAGGCCCCGAGTGGCATGTCTTGGTCTCGTGTCCGGACATCAGCAGAACGGCCGCCAATGTTTCAGCCGCGTCCTTGTTGTCGTCGACGATCAGGATGCGCCACGCGCGCGCGCCGCCTGCCGCGGGCCGCGACTGCATGTACTCCATCCCGGACTCGGCGGCGCTGATGGCGGGCAGCCGCACCGTGAAAGTGCTCCCCTGCCCCAGCCCCGCGCTTTCCGCGTGGACGGCGCCTCCGTGCATCTCCACCAGCTTCTTGACCAGCGCCAGGCCGATGCCCAGGCCGCCTTGCGCGTTGTCCAGCGTCTTGCCCACCTGCGTGAACAGCTCGAAAATCTCCGGCAGGGTTTCGGGCGCCAGGCCGTCGCCGTTATCGCGAATGCGAATGGCCAGCTGGCTGCCTTCCTGCTGCGCGGTGAGTTCGATGCGCCCGCTTTCGGGCGTGTACTTCGCAGCGTTGTTGAGGATGTTGCTCACCACCTGCGCCATGCGCGTGGGGTCCACCCGCAGGTACAGCGGCTCCTTCGGGATCGAAACGTACAAGCCGTGCCGTGCGCGCTCGATCGCGGGGCGGCTGACTTCCAGCGCGGCGTCCAGCACGCGCCGCACTTCGACCACCTCGGGCCGCAGCTGCACCTTGCCGGTGGTGATGCGCGAAACATCCAGCAGGTCGTCGATCAGCCGCACCATGTGGGTGACCTGCCGGCTCATCATCTCGCGGACCTTCTCGGTGCCTTCGAGGGATCGGGTGCGCTCGAGCAGCGCAAGGCCGCTGCGCACCGGCGCGAGAGGGTTGCGCAATTCGTGCGCCAGGGTGGCCAGGAATTCGTCCTTGCGGCGGTCTTGCTGCTGCAGCTCCCTGTAGAAGCGCGCGTTCTCGATGCCTGCCGACGCGACGGCCGCGAGTTGCACCAGCACCGCTTCGTCTTCCTCCGTGAATTCGCCTGCAAGTTTGTCCGAGAGCTGGACCAGGCCGAGGTTGCGTCCGCCGTGGCCGACCAGGGGCACGGCAAGCCAGCCGCGCATGGGTGGGTGCTGCGGCGCATGCTGGCCGAAGGCGCGCCAGTCAGGATGGGATTGCAGTTCGTCCTGGGTCATCCGCATGGGCCGGTTGGTGCGGCACACGTTGGAATAGATGCCGGAGCCGTCGGGTTTGGCGCTGTAGTCGCGGTACTTCGCATACTTCTCGGACAGTGACACCGCGTTGACCGCCTGCGCCCAATCGTCGGAAATCGTCAGCGACGTCACCGCCTGGTGCGAGCCGATGATCTCGCGCGCCTCTTGCGTGAGGATCGCGGCGACGGCTTCAGTATCGAGCACTGAATTGAGCTTGCACCCGGCTTGCGCGACCCGCCCGAGCAGGTTGGCCCGCCGCGTTTCGCGCTGGAGCAGCGCCTCGAGCTCCTGCTGCGCCAGCTTGCGCTGCGTGACGTCGCGGGTGGTGCCGGCGATGGCCTCCACTTCCCCCGTCGGGCCGATCACCGGCACGAAGATGTAGTCGTAGATACGCCGTCCCGACGTGCCCTCGAACGGAACCTCGCCGCGGATCGGCTTCCTGGTGGCCTTGACCTGCTCGATCTCGCGGTCGTGCATTTCGGCGTGCCAGGGCTCGTACCCCAGTTGCCAACAGGTCCTGCCGATCGCTTCTTCCCAGCTGCGGCCCCACATCTTCAGCAAAATATCGTTGGCGTACGTGAAGCGATGCTCCAGGTCGAACACATACACCAGGTCCGGCGTGCTCGAGAGAATGGTCTCGTACAGCCGCCGACGGCGGTCCGATTCCGATGTGACGCGTGCCAGGGACACTTCGGAGCGCTTGCGTTCCGTCAAGTCGATGCCTTGCACGAAGACTCCGGTGATCTCGCCCTCGGCGCCGCGCATGGCCTGGAAAACGAAGTCAACGTACGCCGTCCGGGCGCTGCCATCGGCGCGCTGCAGGAGCACGGCGGCGTCCGACCCGGTGTACGTCCGGCCGCTGGTGAAAACGTCGTGCACCAGCTGGACGAAGCCCTGTTCGACGGTCTCGGGCAGGGCCTCGGCCAGCGGCTTGCCGATAACATCGCGGCCGTTCACCAGCTCCATGTACTTGCCGTTGGCACGCTCGAACACGTGGTGCGGCCCGGTCAGCACGGCCATGAACGACTGCGAGTGTTCGAAGACATCTTCAAGCCGCCAGCGTTCCGCCTGCACTTGCCGCAGCAGTCTTTCCTGTTCACGCGCGAGGGTTTGCAGGCTCTCGGTCTTGGTCTGCAGGCGCCGTTCGGTATTGCGGCGGTGCAGCTCCGCGCACGCGTGATTTGCAGCCACCCCCAGCAGCACGCGGTCTTCTTCCGCCGGGAAATCGGCACGCTCACTGGCGGCGACCACCACGCCCGCGACGTCGCCCATGCCGAATCGGGTAACCGCGCAGCGAAGCTGACGTCCGGTGCCGGGCTCGACGAAAGCAGGCGGCGGCTCGCCGGCGAGGTGCTCGCGTATCCGCGCAAGGAAGTCTTCCGGGGATGCGCGTGCGACGGCAGGCGTGCGCAGCGCCTCCAAAGCTGGCTGCGGCTGCGGCTCATCGATCCTCACGTACGCGATTTCGAGGTCGAGCGTGGCGTGCAGGACGTCGGCGAGGCTCGCCGGAATCCGGCGGGTATCGGCGCCCGCCCAGATCGCGGGCAGCGTGGACAGCGCCACCAGGTCGCGCATCGCGCGCCGCAGCCGTTGCGTCTCCATGGAATGCAGGTGGCCCGCCGGCGAATTCAAGCCATTTTCAGGAGCCTGTGCCTGCCTGCTTGTTCGCCTCGCGCTCCTTCAATTCCTTGAGCATCTCGTCCGGGGGGACGTAAAAAGGATTCTCCTGCAGCATGCCGCCGATGATCACCATCGGGTGCGTGCGCATGATGTCCATCACGATGCTCGCGTCGAACCGCGAGAGATCGTAAGTGCACACGACCGGGTCGTGGTAATCCGGCAGGACGTGGTTCAGGCGCGTTTCGTATTCCACGATGTCGTGGACCCCGGGCATGTCCTGCAGCGCCCACTCCATGTTGGCGACCAGCCGGGTGACCTTGCCGTGCGAGTCGGGCGACGGGGCCAGCGCGGACTTGATGGTGTCGATCATGCGCCACTGGTCGAAGTGGCCGTCCTGCAGGTAGGCATCCTCCCAGCGCCGCACTTCGAGCTGGCCACTGCCTACGGTACCCGCGACATCGACGCCTTCGCGCGCGAGCCGCTGCAGGTGTTCGGGGCGATGGGCCGGGTCCACGATGTGCACCGCGCGGTCGCCCGCTTCGAGGCCGTCCTTGATGAACGGCATGAGCACCTTGTATTCCTCGTCCTTCGAATGGAAGAACGCACACACGTGGCATGAATGGCGAAGGGCCGAACCGGCAAGGCGAATGGGCTGAGCTGAGGGCATGGGGTTTCCTGCAGAGACCGACATGCTAGCTGCTCAGCGGTCCGCCCAATGTCAGATGAGTCCTACAAAATCCCCGCTTATGGTAGAGCTACCAGCCGAGGCCAAACCGCAAGGACAGCATGACGGCGGTGCCGCAGACGATGGTGCCGAACAAGCTGCGTCGCCACGCGTAGAAGGCCAAACCCGCGAGGGCACCGAACAGGCCCGCATTGCGCCAGGTATCGATGAAGTGGCCCTGCGTGATGAACAGCTCCGGCGCGACGACGGCCGCGAGTGCGGCGGTGGGCGCATAGCGCAGTCCCTCCCGCAACCACCTGGGCATCGGCAGCTCGCCTTTGGGCAGCATGAAGAAGGAACGGCACAGCAGCGAGACCGCGGCCATGCCGAGGGTGGTGTAGAAGATTTCCAGCGCGCTCATGGCTGCGTCTTCTCGCGGCGGGACCGGGCATGGTCGGCCAGCACGCCGACGGCAACGGCCGCGGAGATGCCCACCAGGATGTTCAGGCGCAATGGCAGCGCGTAGGCCGCAACGGCTGCGCACCCGGCCACCACGGCAGCGACCATGGTGGATGGCGTGCGCAGCTGCGTGCAGGTCAGCGCAAGCAGTGCCATGGTCCCTGCGAAGCCCAAGCCCCACGACGTCGGAATCGCGTGCCCGGCGACGATGCCGGTGATGATGGCCACCTGCCACAACCCATACGTCACCAGCGCGCTGCCGAGGAAATAGTCGGTGTGCGCCTGCCCCGTTGCGAGTTCGGGGAAGCGGCGCATGAACAACGCGAAGTTGGTGTCGCCCATCAAGTAGCTGAGCGCGATGCGGCGGCGGCGCGGCAGATGGGCGAAATACGGGCGGTAGTGAAAGCTGAAGGCCATGAAACGCAGGCTGACGCACGCCGTGGTCGCCCAGACCACCCAGGCCGGTGCATCCGCCACGATCAGCGGCAGCGACGCGATCTGTGCCGAGCCGGCGTAAACCAGCACCGACATGAAGACGGCCAGCGGAATGCCCATTCCGCTTTTGGCCATGGCGACGCCGGCGACCACCCCCCACGCCGCGATGCCGATCGCCATCGGCGCCGCGTCGCGGGCGCCCTCGCGAAACGCCGGCCGCCGCACGAGGGCCAAGGCCTCGTCGCGCAATGTGCTGATAGAGAAATTCAAAGACACCGTCCCTCCGTCCGGGGATTGTCTCTTGTTGCCCACCGGCGGCCGGGAAAGAATGCAAGGCCGCCTTGAAGAAGCGTCTGCGCGCGTGCGGCAACTGGCCGCGACCGATCAGTGCAGGGACAGGATCCAGCGGGCCAGCTGCTTGCCTTCCGCGTCGCTGATGAGCGGGCGCTCGCTGCTGTCAGGCATCCTCGCGCGACCCGAGAGCGGGCCGAGGTGGGCGTCGCTTCCGAACCGCATCACGTCGATCAGCTTGGATTCAGGGTCCTTAATCGTCCTGTAGATGGCGCCCATCTTCTGGAACGAAGGCCCGATGGTGTCCTTGTCGATGGAGTGGCACTGCATGCACTGCTTCTCCTCGGCAAGTTTCGGGTTCGCGAGGGCTTGTCCGCCCCAAGCGGCCGCAATAAGAAAGGCCGCGGTGATCGGGATGGTCTTCAAGATGAGCCTCCAGCTGTGGTGCAAGGCAACATTAGTCCGCGCGGCGGCAGCTTCGTTTGACCGATGTCAACAGGAAGGGACATTCCCAGCAAGGCGTCACCGCCAGCAGTACCTCGCACGACCTTGAAGCAGGCGGTGCTGCCCTGAGCGATCCTTCTTACATTCCCAGAAACTGCCCGACCGCCGTGTTGTAGGCGTCGACGCGCAGGATGTACGGATAGTGCCCGCCGTCGGGAATGTCGACGACGCGCGCGCCGGGGTGGGCGTCGCGCAGATCCTTGCGGACGTTTGCCGGGATCAGCGGATCGTTGTCGCATTCGACCAGCAGGATGTCCCGATCGGGGATGGCCAGCGGCGGCAAGGGCAAGGCCTGCTGCACCGCGAGCAGGCGGGAACGCAGCATGTTGCCGGCACTTGCAGGCGACATCAGCGTGAGCTGAACCTGCTTGAGTTCACCGCCAGGCTCGGCCTGGATGCGCGCGAGTGCGTCCTGCGCGACCGTTTCGGCACTTGACTTTTCCAGCGCGTGAAGCTTGTCCGCCGTTTGCAGCGGCGCGGCGTCGCGAAAGCTGTTGCCCACCACCAGCCGCCGAAGGCGCATCGCATGGTCCACCGCCACCCACTGCGCGACATAGCCGCCCAGCGAAGTGCCGACCAGGTCGAAGCGCTCGATGTCCAGCGCATCGGCGCACGAGATCACGAACTCGCCCAGCGCGTGCCCGTCCACCAGGGGCGGAAGGTTCAGCGCCACCAGGTTGCGGGTGGCGCCCCAGGCCATGAACTGCTTGAAGAAAACTTCCGCGGTGCCCACGGCGCCATGGAGCCACAGCACGGGCACGCCGCCGCCCGTGGTGCGAAGGATTTGCGCGCGGGCGCCGTGCAGCTCGATCGTGCTGACGGGCCATTGGGATCGGAGGGCTTTGAGGGTGGACATCTTGGTTTGGAGAGAATAGCGGCAAATTCGCTGAGTTGTGGGCTGCTGGGCAGTCAGTCTCGCGTTCAAACCACCGCCTAAGGAACTCATGGACAGCAGTCAATTTTTCCACATCCAGACGGGACGGCCCGCCACGCTCGCAACCCGCGGCATGGTGACGTCGCCCCATTCTCTCGCATCGGCTGCGGGCAGCGATGTGCTGCGCGCGGGCGGCTCCGCCATCGATGCCGCGATCGCGACGGCCGCCGTGCTCGCGGTGGTCTATCCGCACATGACCGGCATCGGCGGTGACGCGTTCTGGCTGATCCACGACGGCGCCAGCGGCGAAGTGAAATACCTCAATGGCGGCGGCAAGGCCGCGGCCAGCGCGGACCTCGCTGCGATGGAGCGGCGGGGGCTCAAGGAGATTCCGCTGCAGGGCGTCGTGCCCGCCACGTTGACCGTGCCGGGGTCAGTGGCCAGCTGGATCGCCGCGCACGAGGCACACGGGCGGCTGCCGCTGGCGCGCGTGCTCGAAAGCGCGATCTCGTCCGCGCGCGACGGCTTTGCTGTCGGCGCGCGGCTGGCCGGCTTCGCTGCCGCGATGCAGGAGGAACTGGCGCAGCAAGCCGAAGCCGCGGCCTTGTTCCTGCCCGGCGGCAAGCCGCTGCGCGCCGGCAGCAAGATGCGCAATCCGGCCTTGGCCGACACGCTGCAGGCCATCGCGCAAGGTGGCTGGTCCGGTTTCTACGAAGGCCCGGTGGCCGCGGAGATGGAGCGTTTCTCGCGCGATGCCGGCGGCTTCTTTAACCAAGCCGATTTCCAGCAGCAACGCGCCACCTGGGCCGCCCCTCTTGAGGGCACTTATCGCGACGTCACCCTGTACAACACGCCGCCGCCCACGCAGGGCATGTGCGTGCTGGAAATGCTGAACCTGATCGAGCCCTTCGAGCCGCACAAGATGGACTTGCTGGGCGCGGATCGCGTGCACCTGATGGTTCAGGCCAAGCAGCTGGCCTACCACGACCGCGATCACGTGCTGGCCGATCCCGCGTTTGCCGATGTGCCCGTGGCTCGGCTCATCTCGAAGCAGCATGCGCGCGAACGCGGCCGCCTGATCGACATGCGTTCGGCGCTGCGCTGGGACCAGGTGCCTTCCTACGGCAGCCTCAAAGGTGACACGGTGTACGTCGCCGCGGTGGACCGCGACGGCAACGCCGCCTCACTGATCCAGAGCTTGTATGGCGTGTTCGGCTCGTGCCGCGTGGCCGGACGCACGGGTGTGGTGATGCAAAACCGCAGCGCCTATTTCTCGCTCGATGCTGCGCACCCGAACCGGCTGGAGCCGGGCAAGATTCCGCTGCACACGCTGATCGCCTCGATGGCCAAGCGCAACGGCAAGCTGTGGGCGGTGCTGGGCTGCATGGGTGCCGACGGCCAGCCGCAGATCCAGCTGCAGCTGTATTCGGCAATGATCGATGGCGGGCTGGACATCCAGCAGGCCATCGAGATGCCGCGCTTTCTGTCGGGCCGTTTCGCGCTGGGCGAAGCGCGCGACACGCTGCACATCGAAGGGCGCTTTCCCGCCGCGGCCATCGCGGCGCTGCAGGAGCGCGGGCACATCCTCGATCGCTGGGGTGACTGGCACGAACTGGCCGGCCACGCCCACGGCATCACCATCGATGCGAACGAGGGCGTGCTGAGCGGCGGCTCGGATCCGCGCAGCGACGGAGCGGCGATCGGGTATTGACGCAGACCGCCGTGACTGCGTTTTAGTGAACGACGACCTCGCTGATCTGGATCACCGGAGACAGGTCGGTGTAGTTCGGGATGTCGCCCATGATGGTCTGTTGCTCGGACGGGCCGAAGCTGTCCTCGAACGCTTCCATGGAATCGAAGAAGATGTCGCACGTGGCCACGTAAGTTGGGGGCGCCCCGGGGCCCGCGCCGGCCACTCCCTTTTCGACGGTGTAGTGCTTGCAGCTCTCGCCCAAGGTCGCCTGCACCAGAGGCATGTGCTTCTCGCGATAGTAGTCATGGTCGAATCGCGCGCCGGGGGTATTGGGGTACATCACGCTGAGTTTGATCACGTTGCTTCTCCTGGTCGAATCCGCTGCGCCAGATCTTAAGCGCCGCACCATGAAGATCCAACTCTGCGGGAGCGTGTCTTGTGCAATCGCGTGCACATGCGCATCGAGGAGGAGATCTTCTAATTTGAGTTTGTCTCCTGCGAGGAACTCACGCAGCCACTGCCGGCAGGCGCAGCATCTTCGCCAGGTTGCCGCCCAGGATCGCCACCCGTTCGCTTTCCGGCATGTTGGCGCCGGCGATGATGTCCAGCGTGTCGGGCCAGTTGTACGGCATGTCCGAGCCATAGACCACGTGGTCGTAGCCGCAGGTGGCGACGAGATGGCGCAGCCCCTCCTGCGAGAAGGCCATCGAGTCCACGTACAGCTGGTCGCGGAAGTATTCCGCCGGGTGCCGCTTGTTCGCGCAGTTCGCGTTGGGACGCACGTCGCAGGCGACGTCGGTGCGGCCGAGGTAGGACGCAAGGTAGCCGCCGCCGTGCGCGAGGATCAGCTTCAACTTGGGGAAGCGGTCGAGCGTGCCCTCGAAGATCATGCGCGTCGCGAACATCGTGGTCTCGAGCGGATTGCCGATCACGTTGCCCAGGTCACCGCGGCCGTCCAGCGAGTTCGGCTTGAGGATGTTGTCGGCGCCGCCGGGATGCATGAACACCGGCACGTCCAGCTCCTGCGCCTTGGCCCAGAACACGTCGAACTCCGAGGTCGACGGAACGCGGCCATTCACGTGGCCACCGATGGATGCGCCGCGCGCGCCGAGATTCTTCACGGCGTGTTCGAGTTGCTGCGCGGCGAGCGCCGGGTGCTGCAGCGCCGGGGAACTCAGGAAGTAGAAGCGGCCCGGGTTCTTCGCACAGATCTCCCGCAGGCCTTCGTCCTGGTAGCGGATGAACTTCTCGGCATCGGGCAGCGACGCGGCGTACCACCAGAATTGGTTCACGCTCAGGACGCCGAGGTCGATGCCGCGTGCGTCCATCTGGGCCAGCCGAGCCTCGTTGATGGTGAGCTGACGTGCGATGGGGGCGTTCTCCGCCGGGTTGGCGGCCGCCGCCATTTCGGGCGACGACATCAGCTTGGCCGAGCCGGGTATATAGCAGTGCGCATGGATGTCGATCACGCGAGCGCGGCGCCCGCTGACCGAGATGATCTTGCGTTGCGCGGGGGGCGACTGCGCGAAGGTGCCAGGCGCGCCGGCGAGCAGCGAGAGTCCGGCACCCATGAACAGGGCCCGCCGTGTGGAATTGACGGCGAGCAGCGGCTTATCTTGAATCATGTGTCTCCTTGTGGGCGCGCTCTGTGCGGCGCCGCGCCACGATATACCGGCGGGCGACTGTGCGCAAGGTGACGATTGCTGAGTTGCGCGCGCGCAGCCCGGCGTACTGCTAGCGGCTCGCGCCCTTCGGGCCCAGCAGCAGCAGTCCGCGCTCCTCGAACCACCGCGGCCGGCCGTCGTCGTTCGCGGGCACGCGATCCGCGCGCACCAGCGCCATCTCGGTGTCGGCCGGCGCGCGCACCGGCACTTCGCGCTGCAGGTACACGGCGAAGCTGGGCAGGTGCAATTGCCATTGCACGGCGGCCCCGCCGTGGATCCGCGCCACGGCGGCGGCGCGCTGCACCGGCCCTTGCACGACGTCGCCGCACCACGGCAGCAGCCAACCGGCGAGCAGCCAGGCCACGATGCCCGCCAGGGCTGCGCTGCGCGGCAGCAAGCCCGCATCGCGCCGCGGCCAAAGCACGACGACCAGCGCGGCGGCCAACGCGAGCAACGGCGCCGCGATATCGGGTGGCGCGGCGTCGCCGATCAGCGCGCGATAGAACGGGTTGCTGACGGTTCCCGCCGCGCGCACAAGAACCCATGGTGCGCTCGCCAGCGCCAACAGCCACACGGCCGCGAGCCACAAGGTCGCTCGCGCCAGGCGGGGACCCATGGCCGCCACTTCACGCCCCATCAAGAGCACCAGCGGCGCGTAGCCATACAGCACGTAATGCGGCAGCTTGGTGCCCGAGAGCGAAAAGAAAACGAAGACGAACGAACCCCACAGCAGCAGGTAGCGCGCCAGGGGCTCGCGCCAAAGTGCGCGCGCGCGCGCGATCACCGCGACCAGCGCCGCGGCCCACGGCATCGCCAGCACCGGGGTGACCACCAGGTAGTACAGCGGCGTGCCGCCGTGCCCCTGCAAGGTGCCGGTGAAACGCTCGACGTTGTGGCGCATGATGAAACCGTCGACGAAAGCCATCCCGTCGCGATGCAGCGCGTAGGCGTACCACGGCACCGCGATGCCGAGCAGCAGCAGCCAGCCGACGGGGTCCCGCGCGGCACGCGCAAGCACACGCCAATCGCGGCTGAAGGCGCTCCAGAGCACGAAGGCCGCACCCGGCACCAGCACGGCGATCGGCCCCTTCACCAGCAGGCCCAAGCCGACCCACGCATAGGCTAGCCGCAGCGGCGTCTTGCCGCCGGTCTCGAGGTAACGCCACAGGTCCAGCCCGGCCAGCACCAGCAGCAGGTTCAGCAAAGCGTCCGCTGTGGCACCGTGGCCGATCGCCTGGAAGCCGACGCTGGTGGCCGCGATCACTCCGACGGCGACAGCCGCACGTTCGCCCCAGCGCCGCGCCGCGAAAGCGGCCAGCGCCAGCGCCATCGCCCAGATCGACAAAGCCGACGGCAGGCGCAACGCGAATTCATTCAGCCCGAACGCGCGCACGGAAGCGGCCTGCAACCAGTACACGCCGATCGGCTTGTCGAAGCGCGGTGCGCCATTGAGCGTGGTGTGGCCCCAGTCGCCGCTGGCCAGCATTTCGCGCGTGGCCTCCGAGAACGCGCCTTCATCGACGTCGAAGAGCGGGACCCCGCCCAGCCGCCAGAGCAAGGGCAGCGCCAGGGCGAGCGCGAAAGCGATGCGTGCCGCCGTGTGACGTGCCAGCGCGTTCCCCGGCCACACGCCGGCGAATCGCGAGTCAGACATGCCAGGCTTCGTCCGGCGCCGGCGCGGCATGGCCGCGCAAGTGGTAGGGCTTGGCCTGGCCGCCGTCGAAGTACACGCGCACCAGGATTTCAGCCAGCACACCGCTGGTGAGCAACTGGATGCCGCCCACCGCCAGGAAGAAACCCAGGCTCAGCATCGGGCGGTTGCCAATCGATTGGCCCATGATTTTCAGCACGGCCAGGTAGCCGAGCATCACGGAACTCACCGCCAGCATCAGCAGGCCGATGCCGCCGAAGAAGTGGCCGGGCCGCGATCCGAAGCGCAGGAAGAACGTCATCGCCAGCAGGTCGAGCAGCACGCGCACGGTGCGGCCCAGGCCGTACTTGGATTGGCCGCTGAAGCGCTCGTGGTGCCGCACGGGCTCCTCGGCCATGCGCGAGGGACTGGTGACGGTGGCGAGCCAGGCGGGGATGAAGCGGTGCATTTCGCCGTGCAGCCGCACTTGCCGCAGCACGTCGGCGCGGAACACTTTCAGGCTGCAGCCGAGGTCCTGGAATTGCAGCCCGCTGACACGGCGGATCAGGCGATTCGCCAGTTGCGATGGAACGCGCCGCAACAGGAAGGAATCCTTGCGCTCGCGCCGCCAGCCGGCCACCAGGTCGAGGTCGTCGCGCAGCAGCCGGGCGACCAACTTCGGAATGTCGGCGGGATCGTTCTGCAGGTCGCCGTCCATCGTGGCGATCACGTCGCCGCGCGCGGCGTCGATGCCGGCCTGCATCGCCGCGGTCTGGCGAAACCGGCGCGCCAAATGCAGCACGCGCACGTGCGGGCCGATGCGGCGCGCGCACGCATCGAGCGCGAGCCCGGTGCCGTCGGTGCTGCCATCGTCGGCGACGATCAACTCCCAGGGCCACGGGTAATCCGCCAGCGCGGACTGCACCGACTCGACCAGGGCCGCTGCGTTGCCGGCCTCGTCGAACATCGGCACCACGACCGAAAGGCGATGCTCGCGCGTGGACGGCTGCGGCAGATTCGCGTAGCTGTCGCCCTCCTCGGCTGCGGCCGGCTCCGGAGCCTGCAAGATGACCGAGCTCATGCGCCGCCCTCCGGCGCCGCCGGCACGAACAACTGTGCGAGCGCCGCCGCGCCGAGCGCGACGCAGAGGCTGAAGGCATGAAAGGCGAGCGCAGCCGAAACCAGGGCGGAGCCGTGCGGGGCGCCTCCGGCGATCCACACGCCTCCTTCGTACACGCCCAGACTGGCCGGCGGCTGAAAGGGCTGCGCGGACGCGAGTTCGCCGCCGAGCGCCGCCTGAAATGCGAGGTACCAGGGCACCTGCACCAGCTGCGACAGCACCAGCGCGGCGCCGAGCAGCTTGCAGCTCCACTGCGCTGCCGTCACCTCGCACCCGCGCCACAGTGCCGCGGCTTCGGCGCGTTGCGGCAGGTGCCGCCGCGCCAGCCATGACCAGATGCGCGGCAGCACCAACGCCATTACGAGCACCGCAGCCGCCAGCAACAGCAAGCGCACCGGCCAAGCGGCGGCAGGCAGCAAGGCGATCGCCATGGCCGCGAGCACGGCGGCATCCTGGATGCGCCAGCGCAGCAGGCTCACCGTTGCCGCGCGCACACCGACCCGCCATTGCTTGTGCAGGAGCCACACGTAGCCGGCCTCGCCCGAACGCAAGGGCAAGACCAGCACCGCGGCGTTGTGCAGCAGCACCAGCCGGACACAGGCCAGCCAATGCACAGCGCCGGCATCGCGCCATTCGCGGCGCACGCGCCAGCCGCGCAGTGCGTAACCAGCCAGTTGCGCACCGGCCGCGGCCAGCCACACCCACGCCGGCACGGCGCCGATCTGGGCGGCCAGCGTGTCGAACTCCGCCTGCCGCGCCAGCCAGCTCCACGTCAACACGCACAAGGCGAGCGTGACCGCCCAGCGCCACCACGGCGTCCTGCCGGCGCGCGCGGCGGGCAGCGGCGGCGCGATCTCGTCCGCGACGGCCTGGGTGCGGCTCACGCCGGTTCCGCCCTGATCCATTCGCGCCGCCGCAGGATCGAATAGCCCCGCCACGCAGCGCTCAGGACCGCCAGCGCCACGATGGTCAGCACCATGGGCTGGCCGTCCGGATAACCGGTGCGCGCGGACAGGAAGCTGACCGCCAGCGCGAGTTCCAGCAGCGCCACCGACAACTGCCCCGCGCGCGAATCGATTCGCCGGGCCAGCGCGGCGGCGGGCCGCTCGAAGCGCAAGGCCAGCACCACGGTGAGCACGCCCAGGCCGAAGCCGACCAGCACATCCGACGGCCAGTGCGCGCCGACCGCCAGGCGTGAGTACCCGATCAGCGCCGCAAGTGCGAAGGCTGCGCACGACACCACCCGGCGATGTCTGCCGGTCCAGGCGACGGCGATCAGGGTTGCGGCGGCTGCGGCCGTCAGTGCGTGGCCGGAAGGCATCGAAACGGGCCCGGTGAACGCGTGGCCGATCACATGCAGCGAGTCGCGGATGGGCGTCGCCGCGGGACGGGGCGAAGCGATCAATATCTTTGGCACATGGGCGAGCAGGCTGCCGAGGAGCACGGTCGGCAGCAGCAGCGAGATCACCTGGCCCAGCCGCCGGTCCATCGCCACCAGCAGAATCAGCGCAGGCCAGGTCATTCCCAGCACGGTGATGCACGACCACGCCACGACAGCGAAGTGCGACGGCGTGTCGCCGCGGACGGCGAGCAGCCCCACCGGATCGACGCCGCTGGCCTTCGCAAGGCAGCCGGCGACAACCAGGATGAAAGCAAGCGCCAGCAGGGTGCGAGGCGCGAGGTTGTAATGGTTCGTGGACATCCGAGGCCCTTCCCTTGACCTGAGCCGATTTTCCGGATTCGGTCCCCGCAATGGTACCCGGCCATACTTTTTTTCGCAGCGCAGCCCGGCTGTCGTCGTATACAGTGGGCGCATGCGCCTGCTGTCCTGGTCCTGGGTGCTGTTGTGGGCGGGCATGCTGTTCGGCTGCTTTCCACGCGGCGATCCGTCCAAGCCCATTCCCACCTTCCTGGTGAACGCCCCGCAAAAGGCGCAGCGCCTGGTCGTGGTGCTGCCCGGCCGTGGCGACGACCTGGACGACCTGCGCAAGAGCGGCATCGCGCAAGCCGTGCAATCGGCCTGGCCCGACGCCGACGTCGTCCTCACCGGCCTGGCCTTGGGTTACTACATGGAAGGCCAGCCCGATCAGCGCTTGCACGACGAGGTGATCGTGCCGGCCCGCCGCCGCGGCTATCAGCAGGTGTGGCTGGTGGGCGCGTCGATGGGCGCGATGGGGGCGGTGATGTACGACCGCGCGTATGCGAACGACGTCACTGGCATGGTGTTGCTCGCGCCTTACCTGGGCGAGCATCCGGTGTTGTCCGACATTGCCGCAGCCGGCGGCGCCGCGGCGTGGCAGCCGCCGCCCAAGCCGGCCTCGATCAATCCCGACAATTTTCAGCAAGAGTTATGGCGTCACCTGCAAAGCTGGTCGCGCCAGCCCGCGGCGGCGCGCAACGTGTGGCTGGCCTACGGCAAGACCGACCGGTTGCGCGAGGCGGTGCCCTTGCTCGCGCCCCTGCTGCCGCCCGGCCATGTGCTGGTGCGCGAAGGCGGGCATGAGTGGAGTGTGTGGACGCCCGCGGCCCGGGACGTCTTGCTGCAAATCGACAGGGAGCGCGACACGCGCGCAAAGGCAGCGAACTGAAAGTCGCCGTCCAGAGGTTTGCCGACGATGTCGAAAACGACCTTGCTTGTTCGTTGCGCGAAAGGAGCGCAAACTTCGCTCGACCCAAACCAAGGAGATAGCGATGAGATTCATGGTGCTGGTCAAAGCCACCCCGGAAAGTGAAGCGGGCGTCATGCCGAGCGCGGAGCTGCTCACCGCGATGGGCAAATTCAATGAGGAGCTGGTCAACGCCGGCGTGATGCAGGCCGGTGAAGGCTTGCATCCCAGTTCGAAGGGAGCGCGCGTGCGCTTTTCGGGCAAGGACCGCAAGGTCATACCCGGCCCGTTCCCCGAGACCAAGGATCTGGTGGCGGGCTTCTGGCTGTGGAAGTGCGCGTCGCTGCAGGAAGCCATCGATTGGCTCAAGCGCTGCCCCAACCCGATGCCGGGCGATTCGGAGATCGAGATCCGCCGGATCTTCGAGGCCGAGGATTTCGGCGAAGCCTTCACCCCGGAGCTGCGCGAACAGGAAGAGCGGCTGCGCGCGAAGGCGTCCAAGTGAAGGTCGTCGTCCGGGGCTTCACCGTCTCGATGAAGCGAACGGCCGTCTTGACGAATTGATGAGCGCAACGCTGAGCGACAATCCGCCCAAAGGAGTCTCACGATGGCACTGACCCTCAGCCACTATTCCATCCGCACCACCGACCTCGACGCGACGCGGCGTTTTTATGAATCGGTGCTGGGCCTGACCGTCGGCCCGCGGCCCGACTTCCCGTTCCCCGGCCTGTGGATGTACCGCGGCGACCACGCGGACATGACCAATGCCGCCGTCCACGTGATCGGGATGGATCGCAACGATCCCGAGGGCCTGAAGAAGTACCTGGGCGACCGCGATCCGCAATCGCTCACCGGCAGCGGCGCCGTCGACCACGTGGCCTTTTTCGCCGAAGGCTTGCCCAAGATGCTGGCTCACTTGCGCGGCCTGGGCATCACGCCGCGGCAGCGCACCGTG
>JAQGMT010000313.1 GCA_028292185.1 Ramlibacter sp.
CGCGGACCCTGCAACTGGTGGCTCATGCCGCCGGTGCCCCAGATCTGCACGTTCAGGTCGTCGTCGTAACTCTCGACCGCCTTGCGGATGGCCTTGCCCAGGTTCAGGCAACGCTTGCCGGAGGGCACCGGGTACTGCACGACGTTCACGGCGAACGGGATCACGGGGCACGGCCAGGCCTGCGGCTGCCCGCACATCAGCGACAGCGGCACGGTGAGGCCGTGGTCCACGTCCATCTTGTTGACGATGGTGAGGTCGAAGTCCTGCTGGATCACGGACTGGGCGATGTGCGATGCCAGTTGCGGATGGCCGACCACCTTGGGCACCGGACGCGGGCCCCAGCCTTCGTCGGCGACGTTGAATTCCTCCGCCGTGCCGATGGCAAACGTCGGGATCATGTCCAGGCTGAACGCGGTGGCATGGTCGTTGAAGACGAGGATCACCACGTCGGGCGTGTGCTCCTTGAGCCATTGCTTGGAGAAGTCATAGCCCTGAAACACGCGCTGCCAGTACGGCTCGCCGGTTTTGCCGGCGTCGAGCGCCGCACCGATCGCCGGCACGTGCGAGGTGTAAACGCTGGAAGTGATCCGGGCCATTATTTCTTCACCGGGGTTTCGCCGATGCGGCGGTTGCCTTCGACCGAACGGCCGCCGCCCACCATCATGTTGCGGTACTCGTCCTCGGTCATTCCCGTCATGCTGCCGGCCATTTGCTGGAAGCTCTTGCCGTCGGTGGCGCCGATCTTTGCCAGGAAGTAGATGTTGCCGCCCAGCTCGATGCAGCGGTTCAGGTCGCGCGCAAGCACGGCCTGCTTCTGTTCTTCGGTCATCGGCCACTCGTCGAGATAAGCACGTTCATTCGCCTTGAAACGCACGCGGTTCTCGGCCTTCATCAGCGACATGCAGAACTGGTTGAGGTGATAGCCCTTGCGCGACTGCTCGGCATCGAAGATGGTGGTGCCGGGCACGTCGAGATAGGGTTTGTCGAGCGGCATGTTCAGCTTCTTTCTTCCGGCCAGTACAGCCGGTTCGGATTGTCCACCAGCAGCAGTTGTTGGGACTGCGGCGTGACCGCGATGTGGGGAATGAAGTCCACCAGCAAGCCGTCGTCGGGCATGTGGTCCTTCAGGTTCGGGTGTGGCCAGTCGGTGCCCCAGAGTACCCGGTCGGGGAAAGTCTCGACGATGCGGCGCGCGAAAGGCACCACGTCGCGGTAGGCATTGCGCTCGCCGTTCAGTGCCGGCGGGCCGGACACGCTCAGCCGTTCCGGGCATGTCACCTTCGACCACACGTTCTGGTGCTCACGCATGAATTTGACGAACAGCTCGAACTCCTCGCCATCGACCGGCTTGCTCACGTCAGGCCGGCCCATGTGATCGACCACCACCGTGGTGGGCAAGGCCGTGAAGAATTCCCACAGCTCAGGCAGGTCCACGGCCTCGAAATAAATAACCACATGCCAGCCGAGCGGAGCGATGCGCGAGGCAATCTCCATCAATTCGTCCTTGGGCGTGAAGTCCACCAACCGCTTCACGAAATTGAAGCGCACGCCGCGCACGCCCGCTTCGTTCATGTCCTGCAGTTCGCGGTCGCTGACACTGCGCTTGACCGAGGCCACGCCGCGCGCCTTGCCGTTCGCGCGCTTCAGGGCATCGAGCATGGCGCTGTTGTCGGCGCCGTGGCAGGTCGCCTGCACCACGACGTTCTTGGCGAAGCCGAGGTGGTCGCGCAACGCGAACAGCTGCTCGGGGCTGGCGTCGCACGGCGTGTACTTGCGCTCGGGCGCGAAGGGAAAGCGATCGGCCGGGCCGAACACGTGGCAGTGCGCGTCCACGCTGTTCGGCGGCAACTTGAATTGCGGCTTGCTCGGGTTGGCGTACCAGTCGAGCCAGCCGGGAGTCTTGGTGAATTGCATCTGTGTCGTCAATCCGGTTTGATGTTGGCTTCGCGGACCAGCTTGTCGTAACGCTGCCGCTCGGAGTGGATCAGGGCCGCAGCGGCCTCGATGGTGCCAGTCGTCACTTCGCCGCCCACCCCTGTCATGCGAGCCGCGACGTCCGATGTCTTGAGCGCTTTCTCCACTTCCTCGTGGAGCCTGGCGATGATCGGCTTGGGCGTGGCGGCCGGCGCCATCAGGGCGTACCAGACCGACGCCTCGAAACCGGGGAAGCCGGATTCCGCAATGGTCGGCACATCGGGGAAGATCACCGAGCGCTGCGGACTCAGCACGGCCAGCACCTTGAGCTTGCCGCTCTGCACGTGGGGCTTCACCTCCAACGCGTTCATCGCCAGCAAGGGCACCTGCCCGCCGATCACGTCGGTTATCGCCTGCGCACCGCCGCGATACGGAACGTGCATCAGCGACATGCCGGCCGACCGGGCGAACAGTTCCGCTGCAAGGTGCGGGGTCGAACCATTGCCGGGTGTGGCAAACGCGAGCGTGCCCGGTTTGGCCTTGGCGGCGGCGATCAGCTGCGCCACCGAATTGAACGGCGCGCTCGGATTTGCCGCGATCACCACGGGCACGCGCCCGATCAACGCAACCGGCGCCAGATCGCGCTCCGCGTCGAACGGGGCGGGCTGGTACAGCGCCATGTTGGCGGCGAGCGCGTTCGCCGCCATCAGCAAGGTGTAGCCGTCCGCCGGCGCATCGATCACGGCCTTGACGGCGATGTTGGTGCCCGCGCCCGGCTTGTTGTC
>JAQGMT010000323.1 GCA_028292185.1 Ramlibacter sp.
GTGGTGCCGAAGTGGCGGTCGGTCAGCGTCATGGTGATCGCACCGGCCAGCACGGGCATCACGGCGATCAGCAGGTACGCGGTGATCAGCCAGGTCCAGCAGAACATCGGCATCTTCATCAGGGGCATGCCGGGTGCGCGCATGTTCAGGATGGTGACGATGATGTTGATCGAGCCCATGATGGACGAAGCGCCCAGGATGTGCAGCGCGAAGATGGCCGAGTCCATCGACGGACCCATCTGCAGCGTCAGCGGCGCGTAGATCGTCCAGCCGGCGGCCGGCGCGCCGCCCGGCAGAAAGAACGAGGTGGCCAGCATCAGGCCGGCGGGAATCAGCAGCCAGAAGCTGAAGTTGTTCAAGCGCGCGAAAGCCATGTCGGCAGCGCCGATCTGCAACGGGACCATCCAGTTGGCGAAGCCGACGAAGGCCGGCATGATCGCGCCGAACACCATGATCAGGCCGTGCATGGTGGTGAGCTGGTTGAACAGCTCGGGGTTGACGATCTGCAGGCCGGGCTGGAACAGCTCGGCGCGGATGATCATGGCCAGCGCGCCGCCGAACATCAGCATGAAGAACGCGAACAGCAGGTACATCGTGCCGATGTCCTTGTGATTGGTCGCGTAGACCCAGCGGCGCCAGCCGGCCGGCGCGCCATGATGGTCGTGCCCGTGCTCGTCGCTGGCGTGGTGGTCGGGGTGTAGAACGGCACTCATTTGAATTTCCTGTTTCGAATTACTTGCCACGCTGCGCTTGCACTTCGGCCGGCTGCACGACCTGGCCGGTGTGGTTGGACCAGTTGTTCTTGGTATAGCTGATCACGGCGGCGATGTCGGTGTCCGACAGCTGCTTCCACGAGGGCATTTGGCCCGTCGGCGTGGTCCTGCCGTTCAGCACGACCAGGATCTGCTGGCTCTTGTCGGCGTCCAGCACCACGGGCGATCCGTCGAGCGGCTTGATCGGCCCGGCGCCCTTGCCGTTGGGCTGGTGGCAGGCGGCGCAATTGGCAGCATAGACCTTTTCGCCGCGCTGGGCGATGTCCTGCAGCGTCCAGACCTTGGCCGGGTCATCCTGCTTGGCCGCGACCTTCTTCATCTCGCCTTGCACCCACCCGGCGTAGTCCTGCGCGGAAAGAACCTTCACGTGGATCGGCATGTAGGCGTGCTCCTTGCCGCACAGCTCGTAACACTGGCCGTAGAAGTCGCCGGTCTTCTCGCTGCGGAACCAGGTGTCGCGCACGAAGCCCGGAATCGCGTCCTGCTTCACGCCGAACGCCGGCACGCCCCAGGAGTGGATCACGTCGTTGGCGGTGGTGATGATGCGGATTTTCTTGTTGACCGGCACCACCAGCGGGTTGTCCACCTTCAACAGGTAGTCGTCCGGCATCACGCCCTTGGCGCCGTCGTTGGACATCTGGCGCTGCGCGCTGTCGAGGGTGGACAGGAAGGACAGGCCCTCGCCTTCGCCCTTGAGGTAGTCGTAGCCCCACTTCCACTGGTAGCCGGTGGCCTTGATGGTGATGTCGGCGTTGGTGGTGTCCTTGCTGGCCACCAGCACCTTGGTGGCGGGCAGCGCCATGCCGATCACGATGAGGAACGGAATGATGGTCCAGATCACCTCGACGGTGACGGATTCGTGGAAGTTGGCGGGCTTGTGGCCCTTGGATTTGCGATGCTTCCAGATGGAATAGAACATCACGCTGAACACCGCGATGAAGATCACGATGCAGGTGATCAGCATGAACCAGTGCAGCCAGGCCTGCTCCTGGGCGATGCGCGTGGCCGCCGCGTGCAGGTTCAGCTGGCGCACGGCCGGGCCGCCGGGCAGGTCGTTCACCGCGCGGGCCGCCGGGCTTAGCGCGCCCAGGGCGAGCAGCATCGAGGCCGTCTTCTTGAAATTGCTCTTCATGGTTTTTTACTAGCTGTAGCCTTAATTCGAACCTGTCCACGCCCCGCAAGCCCTCACCGCGCTATCCGCCGCGCAGCGCCCTTCTGATCTCCTGGGCCAGCACCGGCCGCAGCTCGGGGCGCACATAGCGCCCCACATTGACCCGCCGCCCCTGCCCCGACAACTCGATCAGCGACCGGTCGCCGGCACTGGGCTCCACTCGCACCCAGTCGCGATTGAACTCCGCCCTCTGCCGCCGGCCCGCGGTCTCCAACTCGACCACCAGGCGGCGCCCGTGCAGCGAAATCGTTTCGCCGTCTCCCGCATGCCGCGCATAGGCGAGGAACGCCACGCCCACCGCCGCCAATTCCGCCCAGGCGAACGGAAGTATGAGCACCGCGCCCTGGAACCAGAAGAAAGTGGCTATCCCCAGCGACACCGCGCACAGCGACGCATAAAACCAGCCAAGCTGGACCGGCGTCACCGAGCAATTGCGCTTCAGGAACCAGTGGATGTTCTGGCCTTGAACGGTGGCGAAACGAAATACCGGATTCGGCACGAATGGCGCTCACAAAATCAACCCGGCATTGTAGCGTGGGTTGTTCCGTGGGTCTGCTTCAGCGACTGGCTATTCGCGGGGCCGCTTGTCTGCCTGCAGCAGGGCACGCATATCCTGCAACGACACAGCGCTTTGCTCGCTCATCCGCACCCGCGGCGCCGCTTTGAGCGCATGGCCGTAGACGATTTCGAAGGTCAGCGCCAGCCGCCC
>JAQGMT010000326.1 GCA_028292185.1 Ramlibacter sp.
CCGACGCCGGCGCGGCAGATGCGTTCGGGCGCGAGCTTCTCGATGCTGCGGCCCTCCAGCGTGATGCGGCCGGAGCGCGCGGGCAGAAAGCCGATGATGGTGGAGATGCAGGTGGTCTTGCCGGCGCCGTTGCGACCCAGCAGCGCCAGCAGGCGGCCTTCGTGCAACTCGAGGTTCACGTCGTGCAGCACATGGCTCTCGCCGTAGTACGCGTTGACGCGCTCCAGCGAGAGCAGGGCTTTGCTAGTGCCCAAGGTAGATCTCCCGGGTGCGCGGGTCGGCCACCACCTCCTGCCGCGTGCCGGCGAGGATCACTTCGCCGTAATGCAGCAAGGTGATGCGGTCGGCGAAGGCGAGCGCCACTTCCATGTCGTGCTCGATCATGATGATGGTGATGGCCGGATCGATCTTGCGCAGCAGCGCGGTGATGGTCTCGCGCTCTTCGGTGGAGAGGCCCGCCAGCGGTTCGTCGAGCAACAACACCTGAGGGTCCTGCGCCAGCGCCATCGCGATTTCGAGCCGGCGCTTTTCGCCGTAAGACGTTTGCGTCAGCGGCCATTGCGCCTTGTCGGCCAAGCCCACCGAATTTAGCACCTCGAGCGCCCGCGTGGACAGCGCGCCGTTGCTCGCGAACGAACCCCAGTGCCGCCTGCGCATGGCGGATTTACCCATCAGCGCCAGCTTCACGTTGTGCAGCAGGGTGTCGCCGCCGAACAGCGTGACGATCTGGAACGTGCGCGCGAGGCCGAGCTGCGCGCGCATCGCCGTCGAGGAGCGTGTCACCGGTTTGCCGAGCAAGCCGATGCTGCCGGAGGTGGCCCGCAGATCGCCGGCGATCAGGTTGAACAGCGTCGTCTTGCCGGCGCCGTTCGGGCCGATCAGCAAATGCCGTTCGCCTTGCTCGACGCGCAGGTTGACCGAGCGCGTGACCTGCAAGCCGCCGAAGGACATGCACAGGTCCTTGACTTCAATGACCGCGCTCATTGGGTTCCCGCGGGCAGGCGCCGGCGGCGCAGCCGTCCCAATCCGGCGACGATGCCGCCCGGCACGAACATCACGATGAAGATGAACACCAGGCCCAGCAACATGATCCAGCGGTCGATGTAGGCGCTGGCCACGTTCTTCAACAGCACCACCAGCGCGGCGCCGACGACCGGTCCGCTCAAGGTGCCGGCGCCGCCCGCGATCACCATCAGCAGCATCTCCGCGGAGTTGGCCAGCGAGAGGCTGTGCGGGCTGATGAACTGGTTGTAGTACACGTACATCAAGCCGGCGACGCCGCCGAGGAAGCCGCTCACCACAAACGTGGTCCAGCGGATCAACCACACGTTGTAGCCCAGCGCACTCATGCGGCGCGGCTGGTCCTTGGTGCCGCGGATGCTGGCGCCGTAGGGCGAGCGCACCCAGTTGGCAATGCCGGCCCAAACCAGCAGGAACACCACCACGGTGAAGTAGTAGAAATTGTTCGGGTTGCCCAGGTCGATGCCGAACGGGCTGGGCCGCGTCAGGCCCGAGATGCCGTTGTCGCCGCCGGTGACGCTGGTCCAGCGGTAGGCCAGGCCCCAGAGAATCTGCCCGAGCGCCAGCGTGATCATCAGGAAACTGATGCCCGATGCGCGCAGCGCGATCAAGCCGAAAATTCCCGCCATCACCGTGGTGCCGAGCAAGGCGACCACCGCCGCGGCGAGGTGGCCCCAGGCCAGATGCGTGATCAGCCATCCGCTGCCGTACGCCGTGAGCCCCAGGTAGCCCGCATGCCCCAGCGAAGTCAGGCCCGCATAACCGACCAGAAGATTCAGGCTGAGTGCGAACAAGGCCGCGATCAGCGCCTGGCTGGCGAGATTGGTGTAGTACACGCCACCGGCGAACTGCGGCAGGAACAGCAGCGCGAGCACGAACGCCGCCAACAGCGCACGCTTCACGCCATGATCCTTCCGAACAGGCCGCGCGGCCGCACCGCGAGAATCACCACCATCGGCAGGAACAGGATCATGTAGGCGAGGTCCGGGAACAGCACCTGCCCGAAGCTGTAGATAAAGCCGATCAGCAAGCTGCCCACGAAGGCGCCGGCCAGGCTGCCCAGTCCGCCGAGGATCACGACCACCAGCGCCAGCGGCAACATGTCGGCGTCGAGGCCGGGATAGACGGACAGGATGGGCGCGGCGATCACGCCACCCAGCCCCGCCAGCGCGGTGCCCAGGCAGAACACCAGGGTGAAGAGCTTCGTCGCGGGCACGCCGATCCCTTGCGCCATTTGCCGGTCATCGACGCTGGCGCGGATCATCATGCCCAGGCGCGTCTTGTCCATCAGCAGCCACAAACCGACGGCCACCAGGATGGCGAACACCAGCACGCCCAAGCGGTACAAGGGGAACGTCAGGCCGAACAGCTGCACACCGCCGGCCAGGAATTCTGGCGGCGACACCGGCCGCGGATCGCCGCCCCACAACCAAAGGCTTGCGTCGGCGATCACGAAGGCAACGCCCAGCGTTGCCAGCACCTGCGACAGCGTGTTGCCGGCGAGGCGCCGCAGCACCACACGTTCGACGATGCCGCCCATGATGCCCCCGCCAATGCCCGCCGCCAGCACCGCGACACCGAACCCGTAACCGCGATCGAGCACCGTCAGCCCGATGTAGGCGCCGAACATGAAGTACGCGCCGTGCGAGAGATTGGCGATGCGCATCAAGCCGAAGATCAGCGAGAAGCCCGCGGCGAGCGTGAACAGCACGCCGCCGAGGGCAAGGCTGTTCAGGCTCTGAATCAACCAGAAATTCATGCCGCGACTGTACCTGCCGAAGGATGGCTTCGAAGGATCACTTCTCGAGGTTCTTCGCTGCCGGATAGTCGCGCGTATAGACCGGCGCGGCCAGGAAATCGGACTGCTTGTAGGTCCAGAACTGGCTGACGTTCGGATAGGT
>JAQGMT010000331.1 GCA_028292185.1 Ramlibacter sp.
TGAAGGAGCTGGGCATGCCCGACTTCGTCACGGAAAACTGGTACGGCGTGTTCGCGCCGGCCAAGACGCCGCCGGCCCTGGTGCAACAGCTGAACACCGCGCTGGAAAAAGTGCTGCAAAGCAAGGACGTGCGCGCCAGCCTGGAGAAGATGGGTTCCAGCGATGTCGCAGGCAAGCCTCAGGACTTCTCCAAGTTCATCGCGCGCGAACTGCCGCTGTGGGAGTCGGTCGTCAAGCGTTCCGGCGCGAAGGTGGATTGATCATGTCCATCTTCAACGGCATCGAAATCCTGGCGCGGGTCGGCGGCGACAAGGCCCTCATCGAGGCGCTGCGCGGCCTGCCCACCTCCGTCATCGGCGACGTCATGGGCGGGCGCCTCGTCGGCACCACGGCTTTGCGACCCGTCAACCGCTCGGCAGTCAGCGTGTGCGGCAATGCGTTCACCGTGCGCGTGCGTGCCGGTGACAACCTGTTGATCCACAAGGCACTGGACCTGCTGCAGCCCGGCGACGTGCTGGTGATGGACGGCGAGGGCGACACCTCGCGCGCCCTGGTCGGCGAAATCATGATGACTTCGGCTCGCGTGCGCGGGGCGGTCGCGTTCGTGGTGGATGGCGCGATTCGCGACGCGGAGGCTTTCGAGGAGCACCGCTTCCCATGCTGGTCGCGCGGCGTGAGCCTGCGCGGCCCGTACAAGGAAGGCCCCGGCAGCATCAACGTGCCGGTCACCGTCGGCGGCCTGCTGGTGCGGCCCGGCGACGTGATCGTGGGCGATTCGGACGGCGTCGTTGCGGTGCCCGCCGCGCTGGCTGCCGAGGTCGCATCCAAGGCGCGCGAGAAGGTGTCGCAGGAGCAGGCCACCATCGCGGCCATCAAGGACGGCACCTATTCGTCGGCATGGGTCGACGCAGCTTTGAAAAGCAAGGGCCAATGAGCATGCAATTCCCCCACTTCACCCGCCGCAAGGCCATCGTCGGCGCCGTGCTGGCGCTTGCCTCCACGTTCGCGATGGCGGCTTGGCCGTCCGACGATCGGCCGATCAAGATCCTGGTGCCTTGGCCGGCGGGCGGTGCCACCGACCAGATCGGCCGCATGCTCGGGCAGTCACTCTCGCAGGCGCTCGGTGTGCCCGTCGTGGTCGAGAACAAGGGTGGCGCGGGTGGCGTCATCGGCACGCAGCAGTTCGTCAAGGAGAAGCCCGACGGGCACAACATCCTGCTGGTCACCAGTTCCACCAATGCCGCGGCGCCCTACCTCTACGCCAAGCTGGGCTTCGATCCCATCAAGGACTTCACGCCCGTGGTGTCGCTGTGCGAGATCCCGAACGTGATGGTGGTGCCCGCGAAGTCGCCCTGGAACTCGCTGCAAGACGTCGTGGCCGCGGCGAAGCGGGATCCCGGCAAGTACACCTATGGCTCCGCGGGCATCGGCGGCTCGCAGCACCTGGCCGGCGCGCAGTTCAAGACCGCCGCCGGTGTCGACGTGCGCCACGTGCCCTACAAGGGCAGCGGTCCTGCGGCGCAGGACCTGATCGGCGGCCACATCGACATGATGCTGGACACCGGCTCCCTGGGCAGCATCCGCGGCGGCCTGCTCAGGCCGCTGGCGGTCGCATCCGGGAAGCGCTTGCCGGCGCTGCCGAACGTGCCCACGTTCAAGGAAGCCGGCACGCCGATGCTGGCCTCGGCCTGGTACGGCCTCATGCTGCCGGCCAACGCACCGCCCGAAGTGGTCACGCGCCTGAACGCCGAGGTGAACAAGATGCTCCACAACCCGGAGTTCCACGACAAGCTGACCGGCATGGGCGCCATCGTGATGGGCGGCACCGCGCAGGAGTTCGGCAAGTTCGCTGCGTCGGAGCTGAAGCGTTATGAGGCGATCGTGCGGGATTCGGGGGCGCCCAAGGAGTGAGGCGCTAAGGAGCTGTGCGAGGTGGTGACCAGGAGAGCAGGGTTCATTCAGTCCACGAGCTCGGTTGCAACCTCGAAGGTTCCGGACAGCGCCTTGTGGATCGGACACGCGTTGGCCACCCGCAGCAAGTCGGCTCGCTGCTCCTGGCTCAAGCGGCCCGTGAGCTCGAGGCGCCTTCGCATGCGGTAGACGGTGCCTTCCTGTTCTCGCTCAATCTGGGCCTGCACGTCTTCCAGGGGAAGGTTCTTTCTCTTGGCGTAGAGCTGCACCGTCAGCACGGTGCAGGCGGCAAGCGCGGAATCCAGCAGATCGTGGGGCGTCGGGTGCAGCCCGCTGCCGCCCACGGACGGTGCCAGATCGGCCGACCAATGGGCGGCGCCCGAGGAGATTTGCACCATCGTTGAGCCGGTGCAGGTACGTGCGGTAGTGGTCATGGTGCGAGTTCCTCAAGCAGGGGCGCAGACTTCCATGCAGTTTAGCGCCGTGCAGTGCCCCTGGCCGGCATCGCTTCAAACGGCCCAGCAGGCACAGCCCAGCGCGCCCCAGAATCCTTTCAGGTCCGAGATGGGCAAGGCAGCTGTCCACGCTGTCGCATGCTGGTGGCCATGCACACCACATCGTCTTTCGCAGCCACAATTCGCAGCGTTTTTCCGGGCGACCGCCTGGAGCGGCTTGCCCTCCTGATCGCCCCAGGCGGCGAACCCGCCAAACCTTCGCACGGGAGACCAGTCGGGCATCGCGGGCGGCGGCGCTCCCTCGTCTTGCGCGGCGAAGATTCCTGACGCATAGACCACTTTGCCGCCGACCATCGTCAGGTTCGATGCGGTGTCTGCGATCTCGGACTCGGGACAGGCGAAGAAGTCGCGATCGGGCACCAC
>JAQGMT010000344.1 GCA_028292185.1 Ramlibacter sp.
TGCGTGCTTTTCTTTTTCAGCCCGCGCGGGCAATCCATGGACCGGCGGAGCGCTCGGCATATTGGCGGCGTGGCGAACTGCGGTGCGATCTGCACCGAAACGGGATGTGCCTTAGACGTTCGCTTCAGTTGGGCCTGCAACGCAGCGACTTCGCGCTTCAATGCCGCGATATCGGATCGCCGGAAGCACTCGAACCCTCAACCATTCGTTTATAAAGCGATCATGCTATCCAGTTGAACTACGGGCGCCGATTCACTATCTGAGCCCCGGAGCTGCTAGTGTCCGCTGGGGTGCATGCGAGCAAAGCCACGCAGCTCGCGCGCAGCATCGCAATGCACTGGAGCTTGAATGTTGCGGCCGGCATCTTGCAGCTCATGCCCCGCCATTCGCTCGGAAGGCTGTGTTTCAGGTGCCCCGGACGGGCAGCGCTACTTCGACTGGGACGACGCCGACGCCAGGGTCCATCGCGCGGACGGAGGCTCGCGCGCGGACATGAGCTGGCGCGCGGACCCCGGATTTGGCGATCACCCTGTCGTCGAGGTGAGCTGGCTTGGCGCCCACACCTATTGCCGCTGGGTCGGCAAGCGCCTACCCACCGAAGCGGAATGGGAAAAGGCCGCCCGCGGACCCGACGGGCGCCGCCACCCCTGGGGCGACGCGGCGCCTGGGCCGACCCATGCGCGCTTTGGCGCCGCCTTCAATCAGACCGCACCCGCCGGCGCCCATCCTGCGGGAGCCAGTCCCTACGGCGCGCTCGACATGGCAGGCAACGTTTGGCAGTGGGTGTCGAGCGCGTACTGGCCTTACCCCTACCGCGCGGACGACGGACGCGAAGATCCCGCGCCGGGTCCGGCGCGGGGCACCCGAGGCGGTGGCCACGATTCACTTGCGGCCGAGCTGCGCAGCGCCGAGCGTGGCCGCAATCTCTCTCGCGCGCCCGCCGCTGGACATCACAACATCGGTTTACGCTGCGCGCGTTAGCGCGGGGACGGCTTGAACCATTGACACGAGATGTGCGATGTACGCCGCTCCAATTCCTTCGGCGCATCGGCAATTTCGCGGGAGGTCACCGTGGCTGTCAAATCGTCCAGGTGGTGCTGGTATGCCAAATCCAACGCGCTGCGGCTCTGCCCATATCCCGCCCGGCTGTACCCCTGGGCCACACACCGCAAATAGCTGCGTCGCAGGAGCGCTTGCTCCTCAAGGGTGACCCAAGTACCCGGTGATGCACGCAAAGGCGGGGCGGCATCCACTGGTCCAGGTACCAATGCACTTGATCCGCAAAGCAGATTGAGTACGACAAAGACGAGTCTCGATACTTGGCGGTGCATAGTCATACGAAGGGAGCGAGGCCGTGGCCCAGGGACCAATTCTCTTTCGCTGCCTCGAGGACGTTCACGAACACGTCCTCCGGCCGGATGCCGGGGCTCTCGCCGAGCAGCTCGACGGCCCGCCGATAGAGCGCCTTCTTTTGTTCGGCTGTGCGTGTGTCGAACACGGTGATCCGGATGTACACCAGGTCATCGCTGCGAGCCACGCCCAGGTACGACGCCCCATAGCGAAAGTTCGCCGGCTCATGTTCCGTGATGGTCATGAACTGATCGTCTTCAGGCACGTTCAGCGCTTCGCGCATCGCGCGATAGAAGCTGTCGAAGATGGCCTGACGGTAGGCTTCGCTTTTTCCGGCGCGCAGTGAGATATCAACGATTGGCATGATGGCTCCTTGTTTGATGCGGGCTGACCATTCAGTGCAACGGCTACTCCAGCTTGGTACCGGACTTCTTTACAAGCGTGGTCCAAGCAGCCGACTCGGTGGCCATTGCCCGCGCAAAGGTTGCAAGGTCAAGCGTTGAGCCCTCGAGGCTCGCCTGGCGCAACCTGGACTGGACCTCCGGTGAGGCCATCGCACTCCTGCTTTCGGCATTCAGCCGATTCACGATGGCTGGATCCGTGCCGGCACGCAAGAACGCCGCGACCCATGCAGACTGGATCCCAGGCACACCTTGCTCGGCGAAGGTGGGAATGTCAGGGGCCAGCGCACTCCGGCGATCCCCTGACACAGCGAGCGCCCGCAACTTCCGGCGCTTCAAGTCCGCGAGCACACTCCCCAGATCGGTAAACAACGAATCCACCTTGCCGGCGCGCAACGCACCCAGCGCAGCGCCGACGCCGCGAAATGCCACGTGCTCCAAGTGCGCCGCACCGGCAGTGGTGACGAGTCGCTGACCGAGCCAGTGCCCCAGCGATCCGGCGGCCGACGAGCCATAGGTGCAGGAGCGGATCGAGGCGTGGCCGACAAACTCCTGAAGATTCTTGTACGGCGCATCGGACAAGACAACGAGGACTTGCGCAGCGAGCGCGAGCTGCGCCACCGGCACGATATCCGTCATCGGACTGTCGACAGGTGCTCGATACAAATGGGGGGCAATCAATAGCCCATGGCTGTTCGTCACAAGGATAGTTTTCCCATCGCGCGTTAACTTGCCTACGGCGGGTGTCGCCACCATGCCCCGTGCGTCGGGCTCGTTCGCCACCAGAACCGGCTGCCCGAGTTGGCTCGCCAGCTGCGCGGCCCATAGGCGCGCGACGATGTCGCTCGTCGTTCCTGGGGGAAACGGCACCACCACGGTCACAGGGCCACCAAAACATGTCAACTCCACGACGCAGTCGCCCGCGAATGCAAGCAGCGGTGCGGTCCACACCATCAGTGCCAGCAAGATCCGCTTCAAGGATGAACACCCCGTCCATGCCGTCCCCCGCCGGTGGCAAAGGCCGCGACCCCCGCTGCCCCTTCCGCCTTGAAGATCCCGGCGCAGTTGTT
>JAQGMT010000058.1 GCA_028292185.1 Ramlibacter sp.
TCGATCTCGCCCCGGGCGCCGGGCTGATCGGCTGGGACGTGATGGCGCTCGGCCTACCGGCCTCGCAGTTGCCCTTCGTCCACGGCAGCGTCTTGCAACACCTGGAGCTGCGCGGCGCTTGGCTGGAGCGCGGGCGCATCGATTCACAGGACGCGCGGCTGATGGATGGGCCGCTTGGCCTGGCGAGCCACCGCTGCATCGCCACCCTCTTTATTGCCCACGGCACGGACATGGATCGCGCCATGCGCGAACAGGCGCTGGAAGTGGCACGCGAGGTGATCACGGCGCACCCTTTGGCTGCGACGGCCGGCGCGACGGCGTCCGGTCCGCGCGTGGTCGTCGTGCGGGTGCTGGCGCCATTGGTGGAGCCCGCACTCGAGTTGCTCAAGGCCATCCGCGCCGCGTGGCGGGTCGCCCTTTGGAACTTGCCCGCGACGCCGCCACGGACCTGGGGCTCTTAGGGACTTCGCGCCGATGCGCGCGACTCAGATCGCGATCAGCTGGCGCACGCCTTGTGTTTCCATATCCTTGCCCAGGCCGCGCGCAATGAATTCGCCGCGCTGCATCACCAGGTAGTCGTCGGCCAGTTCGCGCGCGAAGTCGTAATACTGCTCGACCAGCAAGATGGCCATGTCGCCGCGGTCCGCCAGCATCCGGATCACGCGCCCGATGTCCTTGATGATGCTCGGCTGAATGCCTTCGGTGGTCTCGTCCAGGATCAGGAGTTTCGGCTGCGCCGCCAGCGCGCGCGCGATCGCCAATTGCTGCTGTTGCCCGCCGGAAAGGTCACCGCCGCGCCGGCCCAGCATCTGCGCGAGCACCGGGAACAGCTCGAACAAGTGCGGCGGAATCGGCGTCGAAGCGCTCTTGTACGCCAGGCCCATTCGCAGGTTTTCCTGCACCGTCAGGCGGGCGAAGATCTCGCGCCCCTGCGGCACGAAGCCGATGCCGGCACGCGCGCGCTGGTACGGGGTCGCATTGGCGATCGGCCGGCCGTCGAATTCGATGGTGCCGCTCTTGATCGGCACCAGGCCCATCAGCGACTTCAGCAGCGTGGTCTTGCCGACACCGTTTCGGCCCAGCAGCACCGTCACTTTTCCGACCTGCGCCTCCAGGCTGACGTCGCGAAGAATGTGCGAGCCGCCGTAGTACTGGTTGATGTTCTTGACGGTCAGCATTTAACTAGTCGATTTGTAATGCGGGGCTTCGCGTGGGCGGCCGCGGACCCGGCTTTGCCGGGCCGCTGGCAGCGCCCCCTTGAGGGGGGAGGCGCCGCAGGCGCTTCGGGGGTGAGTCATCTTCCGAGGTACACCTCGATCACGCGCTCGTCGTTCTGCACCTGCTCGAGCGTTCCTTGCGCCAGCACCGATCCCTCATGCAGCACCGTGACGATTTCCGAAATGCGCTTGATGAAACTCATGTCGTGCTCCACCACCATCAGCGAATGCCGGCCTTTCAGCTCGAGAAAGAGTTCGGCGGTGCGCTCGGTTTCCTCGTCGGTCATCCCGGCGACCGGCTCGTCGAGCAGCAGCAGCTTCGGGTCCTGCATCAGCAACATGCCGATCTCCAGCCACTGCTTCTGACCATGGCTCAGGTTGCCGGCCATGCGCGTGACGCTGTCCGCGAGGGCAATGGTGTGCAGCACATCGGCCAGCCGGTCGCAATTCGCCGAGTCCAGCCGGAACAGCATCGAGGCCTTCACGCCCTTGTCGGTCTTGAGGGCCAGTTCCAGGTTCTCGAACACCGTCAGCCGCTCGAAGACGGTCGGCTTCTGGAATTTGCGGCCGACGCCCATGCCGGCGATCTCGGCCTCGGTGTAGCGCAGCAGGTCGATGGTGCTGCCGAAAAACACTGTGCCTTCGTCGGGCCGCGTCTTGCCGGTGATGATGTCCATCATCGTGGTCTTGCCCGCGCCATTGGGGCCGATGATGCAGCGCAACTCGCCCGGCGCCACATCGAGCGAGAGCTTGTTGATGGCCTTGAAGCCGTCGAAGCTGACGCTCACGTCTTCGAGATAGAGGATGCGGCCGTGGGTCACGTCCACTTCGCCGGCTGCCGCGGCCGGATGGCCGAACGCAGCGGAACGGCCGCCCGATGCGGTCTTGCCCGGCAGCTCGCGCTGATGCGCTTGCACGCGCCGTGCGCCCTCCTCGAACAGGTCGGGCGTCATGCGGGGCGCCTGCGAAATTTGTTCACCAAGCCCACCACGCCTTCCGGCAGGAACAGCGTGACGGCGATGAACAATGCGCCCAGGAAATAAAGCCAGATCTCCGGCGCGGCCACGGTGAGCCAGCTCTTGGCGCCGCTCACCAGGAAGGCCCCGACGATGGGGCCGATCAGCGTGGCGCGGCCACCCACTGCCGCCCAGATCGCAATCTCGATGGAGTTGGCGGGACTCATCTCGCCCGGGTTGATGATGCCCACCTGCGGCACATACAGCGCGCCGGCCACGCCGCACATGATCGCGGACAGCGTCCAGATCGTCAGCTTGTAGCCGACCGGGTTGTAGCCGGAGAACATGACGCGGGTTTCGGCGTCGCGGATGGCCAGCAGCACTCGCCCGAACTTGCTGGCCACCAGCCAGCGCGCGAACAGGTAGAAGCCCAGCAGGGCCACGCCCGACAGCACGAACAGCAACATGCGCATCGTCGGCGTGGCGATGGGCGTGCCCAGGATGCGCTTGAAGTCGGTGAAACCGTTGTTGCCGCCGAAACCGGTCTCGTTGCGGAAGAACAGCAGCATCGCGGCGAACGTCATCGCCTGGGTGATGATCGAGAAATAGACGCCCTTGATGCGCGAGCGGAAAGCGAAATACCCGAACACGAACGCCACCACGCCCGGCACTGCCACGATCAGGAACAGCGTGGCGGCGAAGCTGTCGCTGAAGGTCCAGTGCCAGGGCAACGACTTCCAATCGAGGAACACCATGAAGTCCGGCAGATCGCTCTTGTAGTTGCCGTCGCGGCCAATCTGCCGCATGAGATACATCCCCATCGCGTAGCCGCCCAACGCGAAGAAGAGCCCGTGGCCCAGCGAAAGAATGCCGGTGTAGCCCCAGATCAGGTCCATCGCCAGGGCGCAGATCGCGTAGCACATGATCCTGCCGACCAGCGCCACCGCGTAATCGCTCAGGTGAAAAACGCTGCCTGCGGGCACAGCCAGGTTGAGCACCGGCGCAAGCGCGCACACCACCAGCAGGGCCGCGACAAACGCCATCCAGCCGGCGCGGCCCAGCACCACCGGCCGGGGCGGCAGGACGATCGGCAAGCCAGCGGCGCCAAGCGGATCACGCTTCATGCTTCGGCGCTGCGCCCGCGCAGCGCGAAGATGCCTTGAGGGCGTTTCTGGATGAAGACGATGATGAACACCAGCACAGCGATCTTCGCCAGCACGGCGCCCGTCCAGCCTTCCAGCAATTTATTCAGCACGCCCAGGCCCAGCGCCGCATACACGGTGCCGGCCAGTTGGCCCACGCCGCCCAGCACCACCACCATGAAGGAATCGACGATGTAGCCCTGGCCCAGGTCCGGCCCCACGTTCCCGACCTGGCTCAAGGCGCAGCCGGCCAGCCCCGCGATGCCCGAGCCGAGCGCGAAGGCATAGGTGTCGATGCGCGCCGTGTTCACGCCCATGCACGAAGCGATCGGCCGGTTCTGCGTGACGCCGCGCACGAACAACCCCAGCCGGGTCTTGCCGATCAGGAAGGCCATGCCCAGGAGCACGGTCAGCGCGAAGCCGATGATGACGATGCGGTTCCACGGCAGCTGCACGTTGCCGAACAGCAGCACGCCGCCGCTCATCCAGCTGGGATTTTCGACGGCGACGTTCTGCGCGCCGAACACCGATCGCAC
>JAQGMT010000380.1 GCA_028292185.1 Ramlibacter sp.
TTCACAGCGCCGACCCCGGCATCGACTGCCAATCCGACGCCCGTGGCGGCAACGCCCACGACGGCGCCTGCGACGGTGACCACCGCGCAACCCGAAAGCGTGGCGGCGAGGACGCAGGCGCAAATGATGTTGGCGCTGCGGGCAAGGGCTGTGGTACTGCTAGACATCCGACGTCCTTTGAAGGGGCGGCGCCGATTCTACGGATGAGTTGTAACGCCGCGATGTCGCAGGTGTAAAAGGGCCGCGCGTGGATGGCGAGGGCCGCGCGCGGATCCGGGCCAAGCCCCGGATGACGGTTTAGCGTACGCGCATGCCCGGCTGCGCGCCGGGCCAGGGGTTCAGCACGTAGATGCCGGGCGCGGATTTCTCGTCGCGGTCGCTGGCCGCGAGCACCATGCCCTCGCTCACGCCGAACTTCATCTTGCGCGGCGCCAGATTGGCGACCATGACCGTGAGCTTGCCGACCAGGTCTTCCGGCTTGTACGCAGAGGCGATGCCGGAGAACACGTTGCGCGTCTTTCCCTCGCCCACGTCCAGTGTCAGCCGCAGCAACTTGGTCGATCCTTCGACGGCTTCGCAGTTCACGATCTTCGCGATGCGCAAGTCGATCTTCGTGAAGTCGTCGATGGAAATGACAGGCGCGATCTCTTCCCCACCCGGATATTCGCTCCCTCCCCCTTTGGGGGAGGGCAGGGGTGGGGGCACCTCCCCAGCAGGTTCAAACAGCGCATCGATCTGCTTTTCTTCCACTCGTTGCATCAGGTGCTTGTACGGATTTATCTCGTGACCCTCAGCAAGTTTCACGTAGCAGTTGTCCCATTCGTGCACATCCGCGGCCAGCCATTTGCCTACTTCCCTGGCCACGCTGGGCAGAATCGGTGCCAGCATCACGGTGAGATTCTTGAACAAGCCGATGGCCGTCGTGCAGACCATGTGCAACTCGGCATCGCGGCTGCTGTCCTTGGCAATGAGCCAGGGCGCTTTCTGGTCCACATACAGGTTCGCCTGGTCTGCAAGGGCCATGATCGTTCGAATCGCCTTGGCAAATTCGCGCGCCTCGTACAGCGCCTTCACCTCGTTGGCTGCGGCGACCGCTGCATCGAGCATGGCTTCCGCGCCGGGGTCTTCCTTGCCCAGCTTGCCGCCAAAACGCTTGCTGATGAACCCGGCGGTCCGGCTGGCGATGTTCACGTACTTGCCGATCAGGTCGCTGTTCACCCGCGCGATGAAATCATCGGGATTGAAGTCGATGTCTTCGTTGCGCCCGGACAGCTTGGCCGCCAGGTAGTAGCGCAGCCACTCGGGGTTCATGCCGAGCGACAGGTACTTCAGCGGATCGAGCCCGGTGCCGCGGCTCTTGCTCATTTTTTCGCCGTTGTTCACCGTCAGGAAGCCGTGCACGAAGATCTTGGTGGGCACCTTGCGGCCGCTGAAGTGCAGCATCGCCGGCCAGAACAGCGTGTGGAAGGTGATGATGTCCTTGCCGATGAAGTGATACTGCTCCACCTCGTTGAAGGCGGCGACATAGCTTTCGTAGTCGACGCCGATCCGGTCAAGGTAGTTCTTCAGCGAGGCGAGATAGCCCACCGGCGCATCCAGCCAGACGTAGAAATATTTGCCGGGCGCGTCCGGAATCTCGATGCCGAAGTAAGGCGCGTCGCGGCTGATGTCCCAGTCGCCCAGCACCGTCTTGCCGCTTTCATCCGGCGCCAGCCACTCGCTGATCTTGTTCAGCACTTCGCTCTGCAAGCGGCCTTCGCTGCGCGTCCACTGTTGCAGGAAGGCCAGGCAGCGCGGATCGGACAGCTTGAAGAAAAAGTGCTCCGAGCTTTTCAGCACCGGTGTCGCGCCCGACAAGGCGGAATAGGGATTGATCAGGTCGGTGGGGCTGTAGACCTTGCTGCAGACCTCGCAGTTGTCGCCGAACTGGTCTTTCGCGTGGCAGTTGGGGCACTCGCCCTTGATGAAGCGATCGGGCAGGAACATGTTCTTCTCGGGATCGAAGAACTGTTCGACGACCTTGCTCGAGATCAGGCCATTGGCCTTCAGGTCGCGGTAGATCTGCTGCGCCAGCTGGTGGTTCTCCGGCGCGTCGGTGCTGTGCCAGTTGTCGAAGCCGATGTGAAAGCCCTCGAGATAGGGCTTGCGCCCGGCGGCGATCTCGGCCACGAACTGCTGCGGGGTCTTGCCGGCCTTCTCCGCCGCGATCATGATCGGCGCGCCGTGCGCGTCGTCGGCGCAGACGAAGTGCACCTGGTTGCCCTGCATGCGCTGGAACCGCACCCAGATGTCGGCCTGGATGTACTCCATGATGTGGCCGATGTGGAACTTGCCGTTGGCGTACGGCAGGGCGGTGGTGACGAAGAGCTTGCGCTGGGCGGGCATTGTGGGTTTCTGGACGGGGAACCCAGCATTTTACGGGGCAGTCGTTACACTCCTCGCCAAGAGGAAAATGCCACCCATGTCCCCCACATCCGACCAGTTGTTGCAGGCGCTCGCGGCCGTCCAGGACCCGAACACCGGAAAAGATTTCGTCAGCACCAAGGCCCTGAAAAACCTGCAGGTCAACGAAGGCAGTGTGGCGTTCGACGTCGAACTCGGCTACCCCGCCAAGAGCCAGATCCCCGGTTTGCGCAGCGCGCTGATTGCCGCCGCCAAGGGCGTGGTGGGCGTGCAGAACGTCTCGGTGAACATCTACACCAAGATCGTGGCCCACTCGGCCCAGCGCGGCGTCGCCCTGTTGCCGAACGTGAAGAACATCGTCGCGGTGGCGTCCGGCAAGGGCGGCGTCGGCAAGAGCACGACGGCCGTGAACCTGGCACTGGCCCTTGCGGCGGAAGGCGCATCGGTGGGCTTGCTCGACGCGGACATCTACGGCCCCAGCCAGCCCATGATGATGGGCATCGAAGGGCGGCCGGAGTCCAGCGACGGCAAGACGATGGAGCCGCTCGAGAATTACGGGGTCGAGGTGATGTCGATCGGCTTCCTGGTGAACCAGGACGAAGCGATGATCTGGCGCGGCCCGATGGCCACCCAGGCGCTCGAGCAGCTGCTGCGCCAGACCAACTGGAAAGACCTCGATTACCTCATCGTCGACCTGCCGCCCGGCACCGGCGACATCCAGCTCACGCTGTCGCAGCGCGTGCCGATGACGGGCGCGGTGATCGTCACCACGCCGCAGGACATCGCGCTGCTCGATGCCAAGAAGGGCATCAAGATGTTCGAGAAGGTCGGCGTGCCGATCCTGGGCATCGTCGAAAACATGGCGGTGCATATCTGCAGCCAGTGCGGCCACGCCGAGCACATCTTCGGCGAGGGCGGCGGCAAGCGGATGGCCGAGCAATACAAGATGGATTATCTCGGGGCCTTGCCGCTGGACATCAACATCCGGTTGCAGGCCGATAGCGGCAAGCCCACGGTGGTGGCGGACCCCGACGGCGAAGTCGCCGGCATCTACAAGGCCGTCGCGCGGCAGGTGGCCATCAAGATCGCGGCCAAGGCCAAGGACTTCTCCTCCAAGTTTCCGAGCATCAAGATTTCGAAGGAAACCTGAAGTGGAGCGTCCGGGCATCGAAGTCGCCGTGGTGATGCGCCGCGAATACATCGGCAACGCCTGGCAGGACTGGCGCTGGATCCTGGCCGACGTGGTTCCGCACGAGCCTTCCTTCGGGACCGAGCCGCGTTTGCTGCTCCAGAACGACAAGGAGGAGCGGTGGCTGCATCCCGGCTTCCGGGTCGAGCTGTTCACCGACGATGCCGAGGGCTACTACCTCAACATCACCACCCCCGCGCCCTGCTGGTTCGTGCTGTGGCGCATGGAAGAAGAAGCGACGCTGCGCGAGGAGCCGATGCCGCGCCCCGCGGCCGTGTCGCTGAGTTATCACGACGCCGGGCGCTGGCTGGACGCGCAGGAAACCGTCGAGCAGGTGCCGGCGCCCGCGCATGTCGTCGAGTGGATGCGGGCCTTCATCGACGAGCACCACGTGATCGAGCCCAAGCGGCGCAAGCGTCCGGAAAGCTTCAAGCGCCTGGAGGATCGCTTCGGCAATCCCGCATCCATCACCACCGAAAAGAAATTCGGCGAGGCCGGCAATGAGTGAGGGATTCCTCGGACGCTGGTCCAAGCGCAAGCTCGAGGTCAAGGAGGGGAAGGAGGTCGGCGCTGAGCCGATGGTCGAGCGCGTGC
>JAQGMT010000394.1 GCA_028292185.1 Ramlibacter sp.
TGATGCAGCACATGGCTCACGCCATCGCCGCCAACTATCCCGACATCCACATGATGGTGTTGCTGGTGGACGAGCGGCCCGAGGAAGTGACCGAAATGCAGCGCTCGGTGAAGGGCGAAGTCATCGCTTCCACCTTCGACGAGCCGGCGGCGCGCCACGTGCACGTGGCCGAAATGGTGATCGAGCGCGCCAAGCGGCTGGTGGAATTGAAGAAGGACGTGGTGATCCTGCTGGACTCGATCACCCGCCTGGCCCGCGCCTACAACAACGTGGTGCCCTCGTCGGGCAAGGTACTGACCGGCGGCGTCGATTCCAACGCACTGCAGCGGCCCAAGCGCTTCCTGGGCGCGGCGCGCAACGTCGAAGAAGGCGGCTCGCTCACCATCATCGCCACCGCGCTGAGCGACACCGGCAGCCGGATGGACGAAGTGATCTTCGAGGAATTCAAGGGCACCGGCAACAGCGAAATCCACCTCGATCGGCGCCTGTACGAAAAGCGCGTGTTCCCCTCGATCCAGCTCAATCGCAGCGGCACGCGCCGCGAAGAGTTGCTGCTGGCCCCCGAGATCCTGCAGAAGACCCGCATCCTGCGCCAGTTCATGTACAACATGGACGAGATCGAGGCGATGGAGATGGTGCTCAAGAGCATGAAGGCCACCAAGTCCAACGTCGAGTTCTTCGACATGATGCGCCGGGGAGGATAAATCGTTAACTCGAAAATCGCTGCGCGATTTTCGAGTTGTCTGATCAGTGTGAAAAGCCCGGCAAGCCGGGCTTTTCACATGAGGGACCACGCTGCATGTTATTTCGCGTGGTCCGCCGACGGGGAAGCGGCAGCGGCGAAAAATGTATAATCACAGGCTTCGCGGAAAGTAGGCTGGACGGTCCAGCCCGGCTCCCGCTACTGACATCGAAGGAAGATCATGAAAGAAGGCATTCACCCCGGCTACCGCGACGTGCTGTTCGTCGACCTGTCCAATGGGTTCAAGTTCGTGACGCGCTCGTGCGTGCAGACCAAGGAAATGGGCAAGACCGAAGACGGCCGCGAATTGCCGATGTTCAAGCTGGACACCTCCAGCGAGTCGCACCCGTTCTATACCGGCACTCAGAAGTCCGTGAACGACATGGGCGGCCGCGTCGACAAGTTCTTCAAGAAGTTCGGCAAGACCCCGGCCAAGGCCGATACGGCCGAAAAGGCGCCCGCCAAGTAAGCGCGGCGCTTGCGCCCCGCAGCAAAGGCAGCCCGGGTAACCGCGCTGCCTTTTGTTTTCCTGATTGGTTGGGGACCGAGCAAGCTGCGCTTGGTCCGTCCCACAAGTCTTCATAATTCCCGCGTGAACCAGCCCACCCCCGCGATCGTGAGCCAGGAGGCCGTGCGCCGCTTGCCGCGCGTGGCGCTGTGGCTGCTTTGTCTGGTGTACGTGGTGCCTGGCTTCATCGCCCGCGAGCCTTGGAAGAACGCGGACATCGCGGCCTTCGGCGACATGTTCGAACTGGCCCACGGCAACGCATCGTGGCTGGCGCCCAAACTGCTCGGACAATCGCCTGAGTTCGATGCGCTGCTGCCTTACTGGCTGGGCGCGTGGGCGATGCAAGCGGCCCCCGCCTGGGTCTCGCCGGATTTCGCCGCCCGCATTCCGTTCTTGATGCTGCTGGCCTTGACCCTGCTCGCCACCTGGTACGCGGTGTACTCGCTGGCGCGCAGTCCCCAGGCGCAGCCCGTGCCGTTCGCGTTCGGCGGCGAAGCCAATCCGGTGGATTACGCGCGCGCCATCGCCGACGGGGGCCTGCTCGCGCTGCTGGCGTGCCTCGGCCTGGCCCAGTTCTCGCACGAGACCACTCCCTCGCTGGCGCAAATCAGTTTCACCGCACTGAGCTTCTATGGCATGGCAGCCATCGCGCGGCAGCCCGGGTGGGCCGGCGCCAGCCTGATCGCGGGACTCGCGGGTCTGGCGCTGAGCGGCGCGCCCACGATGGCCGTTCTGTTCGGCGCCGGTGGCTTGGCGATCACGCTGTTCGACCGCGATTCGCGCGACCTCCCCAACGGCGCCGCACACGTCGGGCGGTCGATTGGCCTGATCGCCGCCGGCTTGCTGGTCGCGGCCGTCACTGCCACCGCTCTGGATCTCTGGCAGTGGCGAATCCATGAGGGCACCATCCCCCACGATTGGCGTCCGCTCGGCCGGCTGCTGCTCTGGTTCACCTGGCCCGCGGGACCGCTGGCCTTGTGGACGCTGTGGCGCTGGCACCGGCAGCTGACCAGCCGCCATGTGGCGCTGCCGCTCTGGTTCGCGCTGGTCGCCATCGTCACGACCTCCGTCACGCCTTGGTCCGACCGCTCCCTGCTGCTGGCCTTGCCGGCGCTGGCCGCGCTGGCGGCGTTCTCGCTACCGACACTGCGGCGCAGCGTGGCCGCGCTGATCGATTGGTTCACGCTGCTCTTTTTCAGCAGTTGCGCGTTCGTGATCTGGGTGGTCTGGATCTCGATGCAGACCGGCGTGCCGCCCAAGCCCGCGGCGAACGTGGCACGGCTGGCACCGGGATTCGAACCGGGCTTTTCGCTGGTCGCATTTGCCACCGCACTCGCGGCCACGGTCGCGTGGGCCTGGCTGGTGCGCTGGCGCACCGGCCGCCATCGCATGGCGATCTGGAAAAGCCTGGTGCTGCCGGCGAGCGGCGCGGCACTTTGCTGGCTGCTGCTGATGACGCTGTGGCTGCCGGCGCTGGACTACGCGCGCGGCTACTCGCCCCTGGTGCGCAACGTGCAAAAGCACATGAATGGCCCGCCGGGCTGCGTCGAAGTGCTCGGCCTCACGCGCGCGCAATTGACCGCCTTCCGATATCACGGCGCCATGGACCTGCGCAGCGCCGACCGCGAAGGCGCCTGTCCCTGGCTGCTGGCCGCGGCCCCGATGCAGGCCGCGATGCCCATCGCGCTGGACATGCGTGATTGGGAACTGGTCGCGACAATCCGGCGGCCGACCGACGCCAACGAGAGCGTCGTGCTTTACCGGAGAGTGGCGCAGCGGTGAGCGAGCTGCGTACGATCGCCCGGCATGCGGGCACCGTGCTGGTCGGCCAGCTCGCGGTGATGGCATTCGGCGTGACGGACACCATCGTCGCGGGCCGCTATTCGCAGCAGGCGCTGGCCGCGCTCTCGGTCGGGTCGGCTGTCTACATCACGGTGTTCGTCGCACTCATGGGCACCTTGCAGGCGCTGCTGCCCACCTGGTCCGAACTGCACGGCGGCGAACGCCACCATGACCTGGGCCGGTCGGCGCGCCAGGGCCTGTATCTCGGTGGCTTGGCGATGCTCGTCGGCGGCGTGGCGCTGCTGTTTCCGGGACCGCTGCTGGAATGGACCGAAGTGCCCGCGGCTTTGCAGGGCGAAGTGCGAAGCTACCTTTCCGTGCTGGCGTTGGCGCTGCCGCCGGCGCTGCTATTTCGCATGTACGGCACGCTCAACCAGAGCCTGGGCAAGCCCTTGCTGGTGAGCTGGTTGCAAGGCGCGTCGCTGCTGGTGAAGGTTCCGCTCACGCTGTGGTTCGCCTTCGGCGGCCTCGGCCTGCCCGCCCAAGGCGCGGTCGGCTGCGCCTGGGCGACGGTGTTCGTGAACTACCTGTTCCTGGCCTGCGCGGTGTGGCTGCTGCGCACCCAGGACCTGTATCGCCCCTACGCGCTGTGGCGCCGCATGGAACGGCCCGACTGGCGCGCCATTGGCGAGTTCGCGCGCCTGGGTGTGCCGGGCGGCTTGTCGGTAATGGTGGAGGTGACATCTTTCACCTTGATGGCCCTGTTCATCGCCCGGCAAGGCACGCTGGCTTCGGCGGCTCACCAGATCGCGGCCAACCTTGCCGCAGTGATGTACATGATGCCCTTGTCGCTCTCGATCGCGACCAGTGCCCGGGTCAGCTATTGGCTGGGTGCGGACGATCCCCGGCGAGCCCGGGCCGCCATCCGCACCGGCTTCAAGCTTGGCGCGATGCTGGCCTTCGCGCTGGCGGGAATTCTCGCGCTCGGGCGCTGGCGCATCGCCGCTATCTATTCGGGTGATCCGCAGGTGGTCGCGATCGCCGCGGGCTTGCTCGCCTGGCTCGCGTTCTACCACCTCGGCGATGCGACCCAGGTCTTGTGCGTATTCGTGTTGCGCTGCTACCGGGTCGCGGTCTCGCCGCTGATGGCGTACTGCGTGCTGCTGTGGGGCGTGGGGCTGGCCGGCGGCTACGCGATGGCCTACCTCGGCCGCGGACCAGCCGCATTGCACGCGTCGCCGGCTGCGTTCTGGGCCGGAGGTGCGATCGCGCTGGCGCTGCTCAGCTCGATCCTGCCCCTGATCCTGTGGCGGGCAGTGCGGGCATACCGGCCTTGATCGCGCACCAGCGATCGGGCCCAGTCACCCGGCCCTGACCGCCTGCACCAGGCGCTCGGCCGTGGTGCGGGCCTGCGTTTCATCGCGCGCTTCGACCATCACCCGCAGCAGCGGCTCGGTGCCACTGGCGCGAATCAGCACGCGGCCCCGCCCCTCGAGTTCGATTTCGGCGCGATGCGTTTCCTTGGCGAGCGCCTGATTGTTTTTCCAGTCCTGGCCGCTTTCCAGCCGCACGTTGATGAGCGTCTGCGGAAACAGCGTCACGCCTTCGGTGAGTTGCGCCAGGCTGCGGCCGCTGCGCACGATGGCCTTGAGCACCTGCAATGCGCTGATGAGGCCGTCCCCCGTCGTGTGCTTGTCCAGCGCCAGCAAGTGGCCCGAGCCTTCGCCGCCGAGCAACCAGCGGCGCCGCTCCAGTTCTTCGAGTACGTACCGGTCGCCCACTTTCGTGCGCACGAAGTCGACACCCTTCGCCCTCAGCGCCAGCTCAACGGCCATGTTGGTCATCAGGGTGCCGACGACGCCGGGCACAGCCTCACCGTGCTCCAGGCGGTCCATCGCCATCAGATAAAGCAGTTCGTCTCCGTTGTACAGGCGGCCGGCGCCATCCACCAACTGCAGCCGGTCGGCGTCGCCGTCCAGCGCGATGCCGAAGTCGCCGTCATAGGCCTTCACCGCCGCAACCAGCGCTTGCGGGTGCATCGCGCCGACCTCGTCATTGATGTTCAGGCCGTCGGGCGAGCAGCCGATGCACATGACCTCCGCGCCCAGCTCGTGGAACACCTTGGGTGCGATGTGATACGCCGCGCCATGCGCCGCATCGACCACGATGGTCATGCCTCGCCGCGTCAGGTCGTTGGCGAAGGTGCTCTTGCAAAATTCGATGTCGCGGCCCGCGGCGTCGTCCAGGCGGCGCGCCTTGCCCAGAGCGGCCGAGTCGGCCCACACCGGGGGTTCTTGCAGCGCGGCCTCCACTTCACGCTCCCATTCATCGGGCAGCTTGGTGCCTTGGGCGCTGAAGAACTTGATCCCGTTGTCCGGATAGGGGTTGTGGCTGGCGCTGATCACCACGCCCAGGCTGGCCCGCTGTGCGCGCGTGAGGTAGGCCACGCCCGGCGTCGGCAGCGGGCCGAGCAGCACCACGTCCACACCGGCCGAATTGAAGCCCGACTCCAGGGCGCTTTCCAGCATGTAGCCGGAGATGCGGGTGTCCTTGCCGATCAAGACCGTGGGCCGCTGCTCTTTCTTCTTCAGCACGCGGCCCACCGCATGCGCCAGGCGCAACACGAAGTCGGGGGTGATGGGGGCCTGGCCGACCGTGCCTCGAATGCCGTCGGTGCCGAAATAAGTCCTGCTCATGCCTTGGGTTCCATGCCTCGATTATTAGCCATCGCCAGCATGGCACTGCGCACCTTCAGCGCCGCCAGCGTCTCCTTCACGTCATGCACCCGGACCACCTGCGCGCAACGTTCCACCGCAAGCAAGGCCGCCGCGACGCTGGGCGCCAGCCGTTCGTTCACCGGCAGGCCCGTCGCCACCCCCAGCGAGGACTTGCGCGACCAACCCACGACCAGCGGGTACCCTGCCGCCGCAAGTTCGTGCTGGCGTGCGAGCAACGCGAAATTCTGCTCCACGGTCTTGCCGAAACCGATGCCCGGGTCCCAGGCGATGCGCTCGGCATCGACGCCCGCGGCGCACAGAGCCTGCGAGGCCTGTTGCAGAAATTGCGCGACCTGCGGCACTGCGTCGCCTTCCAGCGGCGAGCGCTGCATCGTCTGCGGCTCGCCATGCATATGCATGAGGCACACGCCGCAGCTGGGGTGGGCGGCGACCTGCTCGCGTGCGCCCGGCTGTCGCAGCGCCCAGATGTCGTTGACGATGTCCACCCCGAGCTCCAGGGCCTGCCGCATGACTTCGGGCTTGTAGGTGTCGATCGACACCGGCACCCCCAGCGTCAGGGCGTCACGCAGCACCGGCAGCACGCGCGCGAGCTCGTCCTCCAGCGTCACGGGCGGCGTGCCCGGCCGGCTGGACTCCCCGCCGATGTCCAGGATGTGTGCGCCCTCCACCAGCAGCCTCTCACACAAGGCCAGGGCCGAATGCGTCGTGGCATACCGGCCGCCGTCCGAGAACGAGTCCGGCGTGACGTTGACGATGCCCATCACCTTGGGGCGCGACAGGTCGATGCGGTAGCGGGTGGTCTGCCAGTGCATGCGGCAATTGTCCCGCAAGAACCCCCAAGTACAAGGGGCCGCATAGCGGCCCCTTGTTTACTTTCGTTGATCGCTCCGCGCCTATGCTGCCGTCGGAGCGGGATCCGTCGCAACCGCCGGACCCCCGGGGCCGCCGCTGCCCGAAGGAGGCGTGCGCGGTGTCCAGTCTTTCGGCGGGCGCGGCTCCTTGCCGGCCATGATGTCGTCCAGCTGCTCGGCGTCGATGGTTTCCCATTCGAGCAAGGCCTTGGCCATCGCGTGCATCTTGTCCTTGTTGTCCTCGATCAGGCGGCGCGCCAGGTTGTACTGCTCGTCGATGATGCGGCGCACCTCGCCGTCGACCTTCTGCATGGTCGATTCGCTCATGTTGGTGGTCTTGGTGACCGAGCGGCCGAGGAACACTTCGCCTTCGTTTTCGGCATAGACCATCGGGCCCAGCGCATCGGTCATGCCGTAGCGCATCACCATGTCGCGCGCCAGGTGGGTGGCCCGCTCGAAGTCGTTGGAAGCGCCGGTGGTCATCTGGTGCATGAACACTTCTTCGGCGATCCGGCCGCCGAACAGCATGCTGATCTGGTTCAGCATGTAGTCGCGGTCGTAGCTGTAGCGGTCCTTCTCGGGCAGGCTCATGGTCACGCCCAGGGCGCGGCCGCGCGGGATGATCGTGACCT
>JAQGMT010000428.1 GCA_028292185.1 Ramlibacter sp.
GAGTCGCCCTGGTTCTCCTACCAGTTCCGGCGCGGCCTGGGCGAGACGCAAGAGGGCGGCGGCGCCGTGAGCGAGCTGTTCCAGGCGGCCTCGCGCATCGACCCGACCAGCGAGGAAAGCTGGCATGTGGAATGGAAGCGCATAGCCGACCGCAACTTCGATCGTGCCAAAGTGGAGGAGCAAGCCGGTCACATCCGCACGGCGATGAACTGCTACATGCGCGCCGCCGATTACTACCGGCAGGCCGAGTTCTTCCTGCAGCCCGACGACCCGCGCCGCCTGGCCACTTTCACGCGAATGGAAGAGTCCAGCCACGGCTACCTGCGCCACCTGAATCCCGCGGGCGAAGTGCTGTCCATTCCTTACGAGAACGGCGCGACGCTGCCGGCTTACTTCGTCCGCGCGCCGTTCCCGATCGAACGCCAGCCGGTGCTGATCTGCATGGGCGGGCTGGATTCCATCAAGGACGAGATGTGGTTCATGCAGGCGCATGGCTGCCTGCAGCGCGGCATCTCGGTGTTGATGATCGATGGGCCGGGGCAGGGCGGCGCCTTGCGCCGCCAGAAGCTGGTCAACCGGCCCGACACCGAGGTGCCGATCGGGCGCTGCATCGACTACCTCGAGACCCGCGCCGACGTGGACGCCTCGCGCATCGCCGTTTGCGGTTCGAGCCTGGGCGGTATTTACGCGGCACGCGCGGCATGCTACGAGCACCGCCTCGCCGCCTGCATCTCCCATGGCGCGGTATTCGCCATCACCGATATGTGGGGCAACGCGCCGGAAGATCATGGCCTGGCCACGCACATCAAGTGGGTGTTCGGCCGCAACAGCATGAAAGAATCCATGCAGAAGGCGCGCGACTTCACGTTGCAGGGCCACCTGGAGAACATGAAGTGCCCCTACCTCATCATGCATGGCGGGCACGACGTGCTGACGGTTTCGCAAGCGCGCAAGGTGTACGACTACGGAGTGTCCAAAGGTGTGAAGTGCACGCTGCGGTTGCTCGAAGCCGAGGAAACCGGCGCCGAGCATTGCCAGCATGACAATCCCACCATCGGCCAGGAAATCCTCGCCGACTGGCTGGCCGACCGGTTTGGCATCGACCAGCGCAAGCAGCTATTGCAATCAACCAACCCGCTCATCTGAGCCGGTGCAGTACAGGAGCGATTGATGAACTTTGGCGTGGACAAGGTGCGCGCGGCGGTGGTGGCGATCGATTTGCATCGCGGCCATCTGGATATGGATGTGGCGACGATGCCGGCAGCGCCCGACATCGCGGCACGCGTGGTGCAGGCGAACCGCAAGCTGATGGACTGGTGCCGCACGCAGCAGGTGCCGGTCATCCACCTCGTGACCCGCTATCGCGACGCTGACGAGATCAGGCTCAACGCGTTCTGGCGCACGCGGGCCGAAGACCCGAACAACCCTCGCAAGAACGTGATGAAGCACAACTTCATCGGTATGCCGGGCTGCGAAATCATGCCCGGCTTGCTGGACCCGCAGCGCGACTGGGTGGTGGACACCAAGAAGCGCTACAACTGCTTCGTGGCGACCGACCTGGAGCTGCTGCTGCGCTCGCACGGCATCAACACGCTCATCGTCACCGGCGTGAACACCAACAGCTGCATCCTGTCCACCGTGACGGCGGCCTGCTCGATGGATTACGCCGTGATCGTTCCCAGCGACTGCGTGGACACCATGGACAAACCCGAATTGCATCACGCAGCGCTCTTGTGTATCAAGACAGCCTTTGGTTTCGTCATGACTTCGCAGGAAGTCATGGCGCTGCCTCAATTCCAATCCCACCAATAAGGACACTTGCATGACGATGATTCCCCGCGAACGAGCCGAGTATTCGGCAATCGTGGATCGCCCGGTGCTCAAGCTGCCGGGCAGCGCCAAAGTGATCGTCTGGACGATCGTGAACCTGGAGGTCTGGGACATCGCCCGGCCGATGGCGCGCCAGGTGCTGCCCCCGCCCACCGGCGTCGTGCTCCAGCCCGACGTTCCCAACTGGGCCTGGCACGAGTACGGCATGCGCGTGGGCTTCTGGCGCTTCAAGAAGCTGTACGACACGCTCGGCATCAAGCCGACGCTGTCGATCAATGCGCGCGTCACCGTCGACTATCCGCGGGTGGCTTCCGCGTGCCTGGAAGCGGGCTGGGAATTCATGGGCCACGCCTACGAGCAGATGCCGATCCACAAGGTCGACGACCAGAAGGGGATGATCGAGCGCTCGCTCGACACCCTGGAAAAGTTCACCGGCAAGCGGCCGGTCGGCTGGCTTGGCCCTGGCCTGACGCAGACCAACGAGACGCCCGACCTGCTGACGGCGGCCGGCATCAAGTACATCGGCGACATGCCGTACGACGACGAGCCGACGGAGATCAAGACCGCCAACGGCCCCTTGGTGACGCTGCCTTACACCGTGGAGAACAACGACATCCCAATGATGATCGTGCAGCACCACGAGGCCGCTTACTGGACGCAGAAGTGCACCGACACCTTTGATCGCTACTACCAGGAAGCGGCGGAGCGCCCGAAGATCATGGCGATCGCCGTCCATCCGTACATCAGCGGCCAGCCGTTCCGAATCAAGTACCTCGAACAGGTTTACGAGCACATCAACCGGCACAGCGGTGTGGTGCACTGGAACGGCGAGCAGATTCTGGACTGGTACACCAAGGCCAAGACGGGCCGCGCCGGATGAGACGCCCGGCCGCTCCGAAGGCGAATGCCGCAGCCTGCCAGGCGGAGGTTTGCGAATGAGCCGCGTCAAGTACGTGTTCGACCCGGGCGTGCGGCCGCAGTTGGCGGTCAGCGGAACCGCGGACGCGCTTTATGCGGTGCGCCGCATCTACTGCATCGGCCGCAACTACCTGGCGCACATCCGCGAGATGGGCGAGGCCGACGAGCGCGACGCGCCGATCTTCTTCCAGAAGCCGCCCGATTCCATCGTGGAAGAGGGCGTGCCGGTGCCTTATCCGTCGGCCACTTCCGACTATCAGTACGAAGGTGAACTGGTCGTCGCCATCGGCAAGGCCGGCGAAGACATCAGCGCCGCGAATGCGAACGAACATGTCTTTGGCTACGCCGTCGGCCTGGAAATGACGCGGCGCGATTTGCAGCGCGCTGCCGCGAAGGCGGGCCACCCCTGGGAGAACGGCAAGTCGTTCGATCATTCGTCGCCCTGCAGCGCCATCGTGCCGGCGGCAAAGTGTGGCCATCCCACCCGCGGCGCGCTGCTACTCAGCGTGAACGGCGTGCCAAAACAAAAGACCGATCTGTCGCAGCTTATCTGGAACGTGCCGGAAATCATCGCGCAGCTGTCGCGGCTGTACCGCCTGATGCCCGGCGACTTGATCTACACCGGCACGCCCGATGGCGTCGGTCCGGTGGTTCCGGGCGACCGCATCGAAGTGAGCGTGGAAGGCGTCGCCACCTTCCGTGCCACCATAGGCCCGCATATTGCTAACGGAGAACATTGATGCTTCCGCACGAACGCCTGGCGTATTCGCCGATCACACAACGCCCAAAACTGGTGCTTCCTGGTGGTGCGCGCATGGTGGTTTGGGTGATCGTGAACGTCGAGGAGTGGGACATCCACCAGACGATGCCGCGCACCGTATTGACGCCCCCGGCCGGCGGCTCGCCGTCTCCGGACATTCCCAATTGGGCCTGGCACGAGTACGGCAACCGGGTGGGCTTCTGGCGCATGCTCGAGGTGTTCGACCAGTTCAAGGTGCCCGGCGTGCTGGCGGTCAACGGCTCTTGCCTGGGCAGCTATCCGCAGATCGCGCAGGCTGCGAAAGACCGCAACTGGGAGTTTCTCGGCCACGGCTTCATCCAGAAGAACATGCAGAAGGTGGAGAACGAAGCCGAAGCCATTCGCCTCACCAGCGAAGCGATCCAGAAATTTACCGGCAAGCCGCCGCGCGGCTGGCTCGGCCCGGGCCTGACGGAAACCTGGGAAACGCCCGACCTGCTGCAGGAGGCGGGTTACGACTACGTCTGCGACTGGGTGCTGGACGACCAGCCGGTGCAACTGAAAACGCGCAGCGGCCAAAGCATCACCAACATCCCGTACACGCAGGAGTGCAACGACGTGGCGATGATGCTGATCCAGCACCATCCGGCGCGCGAATACTACGACCGCGCCATGGACCAGTTCGACCAGCTGTACGAGGACTCGCGCGAATCGGCGCGCGTGATGGCGCTGGTGGTGCACCCCTACATCATGGGCGCGCCGCATCGGCTGAAGTGGTTCCGCAAGGTGTTCGAGCGGATCAGCGCGCGCAAGGACGTATTGTTCTGGACCGGCGAGCAGATCCTGGATTGGCACCGCGAGCAGGCCCGCAGCACGCCGGCCGGCGCCCGGAAATAGAAACCGGCGCGCGATGTCGTTCACGGTCTTTCAGTTGTTCAACGCAGTCACCTTCGCGGCGCTGCTGTTCCTCGTTGCCAGTGGCTTCACGCTGATTTTCGGGTTGATGCGCATCGTCAACCTGGCCCACGGCGCGATGTACCTGATCGGCGGTTATGTGGCCTACGCCGCGGGCGTTGCCGCGCAAAGCTTCGTCGTCGGCGTCATTGCCGCCGCGGCGGCGATCGCCGTGCTCGGTTTGGGCGAGCAGTGGCTATTGCGCTTCGTCAAGGGTGCGGAGCTGCGGCAGGTGCTGCTGACCTTGGGCGTCGCACTGATGCTGGACGACGCGGCCCTGGTCATTTTTGGCGGCGACACCTTCAGTGTGCCGACGCCTGCGTGGCTGCAAGGCCCGCTGCATTTTTTCGGCATGACCTATCCGCGCTATCGCCTGTTCGTGCTGCTGGTGGGCATTCTCGTGCTGGTGCTGCTTTGGGCACTGATGAATCACACGCGCCTCGGTGCGCTGATCCGCGCCGGCGTGGACGACTCCGAAACGGTGGAAGCGCTGGGCGTGAACATCCGCAGGCTCTTCGTCGTCACTTTCATGCTGGGCATGGTGCTGGCCGGCATCGCCGGGGCACTGGGTGGTGCGTTCCTGTCCATCTATCCCACCGCCGACGCCGAAATCCTGGTGTTCAGCCTGGCCGTGGTGGTCATCGGCGGCCGCGGTAGTCTGGCCGGTGCCGCGCTGGGGAGCCTGGCGGTCGCCTTGTTGTCAACGTTCGGACAAGTCTGGTTTCCCGAACTTGCGTATTTCGTGATCTTCGGGCCGATGGCATTGTTGCTGGCCTTCCGTCCCCACGGCCTGTTCGGGCGGGCCGCGTGAAGGCCGCCCCATGACATCCTCCCCCAAAATCTGGTGGACCGCCGCGGTCGTGGCGCTGCTCGCGCTGGTGCCCATCGTGTTTCCCGGCTATCACACCAGCCTTGCCACGCTCACGCTGATCTACGCCTTGCTCGCGATGTCCGTTGACATCCTGGCGGGTTTCGCGGGACGCACGCCGCTGTGCCATGGCGCCATCTTCGGGACGGCCACGTATGTGGTGATGTACTACGTCACCAGCGCCGGCGGCAATCCCTGGATCGGCGTAGCGCTCGGCATACTGGCCGCGGTGCTGGTGTCGCTGGTGTTCGCGCTGCTCGCGGTGCGCACCACCGGGGTCTACTTCCTTCTGCTCACCTTGGCGCTGGGGATGATCGTGTGGGGCGTCTGCCAGCGTTGGACGTCGGTCACCGGCGGTGAAAACGGCTTGCGCGGCAACGTGCGGCCCGATTGGCTGATCGATCCGATGAGGTTCTATTACTTCGTGCTGCTGGTGGGGCTGGCCTCGACCTTCCTCATCTGGCGCTTCGTGCGCTCGCCGTTCGGCCTCAGCTTGAAGGGCATCCGGGAAAGCGAATCGCGCATGCGAAGCCTGGGCTACAACACCACCTATCACCTGGTGCTGGGATTCCTGTTCTCCGGCCTGATGGCGGGCGTTTCCGGCGCGCTCTACGCCTTCTTCAACAGTTTCGTCAGCCCCTCCACCGTCGCGCTTGCCCAGTCGGTAAAAGGCTTGCTGATGGCCATTGTCGGTGGCGTGGGGACGCTGTTCGGTGGCGTCGTCGGCGCGGCCGTCATCGTCGTCCTGGAGAACGTCGTCAGTTCGTTCACCGAGCGCTGGTCGATGGTGCTGGGCCTGCTGTTTGTCCTGACCATGATCTTTGCGCCCGAGGGTATCGTCGGCAAGCTCCGCTCGCTGCTGACGCGCCGTCACCCCGCCAGCAAGCCGGCGACTGCCAAGCATGCGGCATGATGCATGCTTGAGCTGACAGTTCCCCAATTAATCACTCACAGGAGACACTCATGGATCGTCGGAAGTTTGTAGCGTCCACCGCGGCGCTTGGAGGCCTGGCCGTCTACGGTTCGTTCACCGAGGCGGCCGCCCAGGGCACGGGCCCGATCAAGATCGGCCTGCTCACGCCACTGACGGGCGTCGTCGCCTCCGGCGGCAAGGAGATCCAGGAAGGCTTCGAGATGTACTGGAACCAGGTCGGCCACAAGATCGCCGGCCGGGAAGTGCAGGTGTTCGTCGAGGACGACGGTGCCAATCCGGACATCGCGCTGCAGAAGGCGCGCAAGCTCACCGAGCAGACCAAGGTCAATTTCCTGATCGGCGACTTGCTGGCCAACACCGGGCTGGCCGTGGCGGAGTACGCCAAGACCAACGGCATTCCCTATTTCATCCCGGTGATCGCGGCCGACGAACTCACGCAGCGCAAGCGCATCCCCAACGTCATTCGCATCGCCGGCTACTCGGCCAGCCAGATGCCCAGGCCGCTGGCCGACTACGCGTACAAGAAGAAGGGCTACCGCAAGGTCATCACCATTTCGCAGGACTACACCTTCGGGCACGAGCAGTGCGGCGGATTCGCGCAACTGTTCACGGAGCTGGGCGGCAGCATCCTGGCGCAGCACTGGAACCCGCTCAACACGCAGGATTTCAGCCCCTACCTGGCGCAGATCCAGTCGGCCAATCCGGACGCGGTGTTCGCCATGGAAACCGGCGCCGACGCGACGCGCCTGATCCAGCAGTGGAACAACTTCGGCCTGAAGGGCAAGATTCCGCTGATCGGCGCGCAGAACTCCACCGACCAATCGGTGATCCGCACCATGACGGGCGAAGCCGAAGGGATCATCACGTCCGCGCATTTCGCCGAAGGCTACGACTCGCCGGCCACGAAGAAATTCGTCGCCGACTACGAAACGGCGTACAAGAAGCTGCCCTCCATCTACGGCTTCTCGCATTACTCGGCGGCGCTGTGGCTGGGCGAGGCCATCAAGTCGGTGAACGGCCACATCGAGGACCGCGCGAAGTTCCTCGATGCGGTGCGCAAGACCGTCCTCACCAATTCACCGCTGGGGCGGCCGGTGCGCCTGGACAGCTATGGCAACCCGATCTACGACGTGTTCATCCGCAACGTGGTGAAGCGTCCGGATGGCCGCTACTGGAACGTGCCGATCGAGACCTACCCCAACGTGTCGCAGTTCTGGACGTACAACCCCGAGGAATTCATGAAGGGCACGCCGTACTCGCGCACGTACCAGGGCATCAAGAAGTCATAGCGGCGGATCCTGGATGCCTGAGGTGCTGTTACGGCTGGCCGACGTTCGCATCAACTTTGGTGCGCTGAAGGCGGTCGATGGTGTGAGCCTGCAAGTGGCCGCGGGGGAGCGCGTCGCCGTGCTCGGCCCCAACGGCGCGGGCAAGACGACGCTCTTCAACGCGATCACCGGGATGTTGCGGGTGTCGTCCGGCTCCGTGGTGCTGGACGGCAAGGACATCACCCGCAGCGCGCCCAACCAGCGTGCGCTGCACGGCATCGCGCGTACCTTCCAGATCACCAACCTGTTCTTCGGCCTGTCGGTCGAACAGAACCTGCTGCTGGCCACCCGCGGCCTGGGCAAGGCGAAGTATTCAATGTGGCGCTCCGACCTGGGCAGCGCCTCCGAGCAGGAGGTGGTGGATTCGGCGCTGGAGCGGTGCCATTTGAAGCCCAAGCGCGACCTCACGGTGAAGGAACTCGCGTATGGCGAGCAGCGCCAGCTCGAGTTGGCGATGTCGCTCACCAGCTCGCCGCGCCTGTTGTTGCTCGATGAGCCCGCGGCGGGGCTGTCGCCCGCTGAACGCGGCGTGATGGCGAACGTCATTCGCGGCTTGCCAACCACGCTGGCCCTGATCCTGATCGAGCACGACATCGACCTCGCGCTCGGCCTGGTCGATCGCGTGGTCGTCATGTCGCAAGGCGCGGTGCTGGTCGAGGGCAAGCCCGACGAGATCCGGCGCAACGCGCAGGTGCAGGAAATCTATCTCGGAAAGCCGCGCCGTGCTTGAGATCGTCGACGTTCGCGCCGCCTACGGCGAAGCAGCCGTGCTGGACGGCGTATCGATGCGCGTCGCCGAAGGCGAAATCGTCGCGCTGCTCGGGCGCAACGGCATGGGCAAGACTTCGCTGGTGCGCTCCGTGATGGGCCTGGGATCGCCGCGCCTGACCGGCGGCACGATCAATCTCGATGGCCAGAGTCTGGCGGGCCTGCGCCCGCACCAGATCTCGGCCAAGCGCATCGGCTACGTGCCGCAAGGCCGCCGCCTGTTCGCTTCGCTCACGGTGCTGGAGCACTTGAAGATTCTCGATCACGGCACGGCGGGTGCTTGGACGATCCGGCGCGTGTTCGACGCGTTCCCCCGCCTCGAGGAGCGCAAGAGCCATCGCGGCAGCCAGTTGTCCGGCGGCGAGCGCCAGATGCTGGCGATCGGCCGCGCGCTGATGACGGGCCCGCGCATCATGCTGATGGACGAACCCACCGAAGGTCTGGCGCC